>CAYPUW010000148.1:0-5978 GCA_964413925.1 uncultured Rhodobacter sp.
ATCAAGAAAACCCTCGATCGTCGCCGCTTTTGGGAGGGCGCGATTGAAGGCCCGGTTGGTGATCTTTTCCTCTCGGGCGCGGCCAAATCTGCCGAAAAGAACCTGCTGGCAGAGCTTGACGCCGCCTCCAAGGCCGATCCCGGCCAACGTATTGGCGAGGTTTATCTGGTTGGTGCCGGTCCCGGAGACCCCGATTTGCTGACATTTCGCGCCTTGCGCCTGATGCAACGCGCCGATGTGGTGGTTTACGACCGACTGGTTGGCGACGATATTCTGGCCCTGATGCGCCGCGACGCCGAGCGGATTTATGTGGGCAAACTGCCCCAGCAACACACGATGCAACAAGAGGATATCAGCCAGCTTTTGGTTAATCTGGCGCTTGAAGGCAAACGGGTTTTGCGCCTCAAGGGGGGGGACCCGTTCATCTTTGGGCGCGGCGGCGAGGAAATCGAAAAGCTGGCCGAAAACGACATCCCGTTTCAGGTGGTGCCGGGCGTAACCGCAGCCGCCGGTTGCGCGGCCTATGCCGGCATCCCATTGACCCACCGCGACCACGCGCAATCCTGTGTGTTCGTCACCGCCCACGGGCGCGATGGCGTGCTGGGTCTGGATTGGGAGGTTTTGGTGCGCCCAGCACAAACCGTCGCCGTCTATATGGGCCTTTCCAACCTCAAAGATCTCGCCGAGCAGATCGTTGCCCACGGAATCGACCCGAAAACTCCGGCCGCGATCATTGACAATGGCACGCGCGAAAATCAGCGGGTGGTGGTCGGCACCATTTCGACCCTGAGCGCGCAGGCCGCCGAGGCCGAACTGAAAGGCCCGTCGATCATCGTCATCGGCTCGGTCGTGACGCTGCACGAGACCTTGCAGTGGTTTTCCAAACGCGAAGAGGCGCATTACCGCATGAGCTTGCAACCGCAAGACAGTTTGTGATCGCGCTGATGCAAACGTGCTCTTGAATTCCGGCAGCGAGTTTCGTAAATGAGGCTCGGTCAGACAAAGGTCTGATCTGCATCAGGAGCGCGAAGCATGGCTATGACCAATCCTTTACAATTCATCCAGCAAGTGCGTGGTGAGGTCTCTAAAGTCGTGTGGCCAACCCGCCGTGAAACCACCATCACCACAATCATGGTGTTTATTATGGCCACGGTCGCGTCGCTGTTTTTCTTTATGACCGACCAGATCATCCGGCTTGGCCTGACCACGGTGCTGGGGCTTTTCAACTGATCGCGAGTGACGAAATCACCAGCGAACCCCTTGAATCCAGACCATACCCAAGGTAGAGGCAACCTCATCCCGAGCGGGTGCGCGCGTCGATTCGAATTGCGCGCAGTTTCTGTGTTGGGCAGCACCATATAAGTGGCTGATTAAATTGAAAATTCCGGCAAGGCGACTTGTCATGAAAAGGTAACGGGCAAGATGGCACTACGTTGGTATTCGGTAAGCGTTCTCTCCAATTACGAGAAAAAGATTGCTGACCTAATCCGGGAAGCCGCCGAGCAAAACGGGCTCACGGACGAAATCGTCGAGGTTCTGGTCCCGACCGAAGAAGTGATCGAGGTGCGCAAAGGCAAGAAAGTGCAGTCCGAGCGCCGCTTCATGCCGGGCTATGTGCTGGTGCATATGGAGATGACCGATCGGGGCTATCACATCATCACCTCAATCAATCGCGTCACCGGATTTCTGGGCCAGCAAGGCCGCCCGACCCCCATGCGCGACTCTGAGGTTGCGGTCATTCTCAATCAGGTCGAAGAGGGGGCCGAAAGCCCGCGCTCCCTGATTTCTTACGAAATCGGCGAAACTGTGAACGTCACCGACGGCCCGTTCGAGGGATTCTCGGGACAGGTCGAGGATGTGGACGAAGATGCGTCTCGTCTCAAGGTTTCGGTATCAATTTTTGGTCGGGCAACCCCGGTCGAGCTGGAATACACGCAGGTCAACAAACAGACCTGACGTGTTGCATAAGTGGGAGGCGAGCATCACGCGTGATGCGGACCAGACCACACCAAATATGCCCGAGGGGACGCGCCCCGACGGCAGGAGCAAAAGGAGGCCATAATGGCCAAAAAGATAGCTGGCACCATGAAGCTGCAAGTTAAAGCAGGTCAAGCCAACCCATCCCCACCTGTCGGGCCGGCCCTCGGTCAACGCGGCATCAACATCATGGAATTCTGCAAGGCATTCAACGCCAAGACGCAGGAACTGGAGCCGGGCGCACCCTGCCCGACCATTATCACCTATTATGTTGATAAATCGTTCACGATGGAGATTAAAACTCCGCCGGCCTCTTATCTGTTGAAAAAGGCCGCTAAGCTGAAATCGGGCGCAGCAACACCGGCTCGTGAAGTGGTTGGCTCTGTCACCGCCAAACAGGTTCGTGAAATCGCCGAGGTCAAAATGAAAGACCTCACCGCAAACGATATCGACGCCGCGATGCAGATCATCCTCGGCTCGGCCCGCTCTATGGGCATTGAGGTTAAGGGGTAATCATCATGGCAAAACTTGGAAAAAGAACAACGTCCGCTCGCGACGCCTTTGCTGGCAAAGCCGAGCTGACAATCGCCGAGGCCGTGGCGCTGGTGAAAGCCAACGCGACCGCGAAATTCGACGAAACCGTTGAAATCGCGGTTAACCTCGGTGTTGATCCCCGCCATGCGGACCAAATGGTGCGCGGTGTGGTCAGCTTGCCCAACGGCACTGGCAAAACCATGCGGGTTGCCGTATTTGCCCGCGACGCAAAAGCCGACGAGGCAACCGCAGCAGGGGCCGACATCGTTGGCGCCGAAGAGCTGATGGAGACCATTCAGAACGGCACCATCGACTTTGATCGCTGCATCGCCACCCCTGACATGATGCCGATCGTTGGTCGTCTGGGCAAAATCCTCGGCCCGCGCAACCTGATGCCAAACCCTCGGGTTGGCACCGTGACTATGGACATCAAAGCAGCCGTGGAAGCGGCCAAAGGCGGCGAAGTTCAGTTCAAGGCCGAAAAAGCCGGTGTGGTTCATGCAGGTGTTGGCAAGGCGTCGTTCAGCGCCGACATGCTGACCCAAAACGTGCAAACCTTCATCAGTGCCGTGCAAAAAGCCAAACCGACAGGTGCCAAGGGTGCATATATGAAGAGCATCACGATCAGCTCGACCATGGGTCCGGGCGTAACGGTTGATGTCGAGGCCGCAATCGCGGGCTAACGACCAGCGTTTCAAAAGCAACAGAGGCGGGCCGATTTGGTCCGCCTCTTGCGTTTGGCGCGATTGTTTTTGACCAGACACAGCGGCCAAGATACTGTCAGATACCAGAAACATACGGGTGACAGGTTAACGCAGCATGAAAAAATCCGGCCTGATCCTCTACTGGTTTTTCTCCTTCGTGGTGGTCGCATTGGCGTTTCGATGGGTGCCATCAGGCGTGGCCAAAGCCATTCCCGCAGTCGCCTATCATCTGCCCGAGCGCGCGGGCCTGCTTTATTTCCATATGCTCGCCTCGGCCATTCCGATGGCATTCATACCCTTTCAGCTCTGGACAAAATTCCGGGTCAAGAACCTGCGCCGCCACCGGATCATGGGCTGGCTTTCGGTGCTTGGCATCTATCTTGGCGGGCTGACCCTCATTCCGCTGGCCTTGCATATCCCTATTTATGGCTGGGGTCAGGCCGGATTTATCATGGGCGCGCTGTTGTGGATGGGGTCTGCCAGCATCGGGCTTTATCATATCCGCTCCCGCAACCAACGCCGTCATCGCTGGTGGATGATGATCACCGCCACCATCATATTTGGCGCGGTCACCCAGCGCTTGGCCCTGCCGTTCTGGATCTCGCTGGGCTTTCCGTTCAAAGCCGCCTATTCGCTGTCACCCTGGACGGCGTTCAGCCTCAATCTAACACTGTTTTTCCTCTACCAATACCGGCGCAAAATCCGCGAGTTTCTGGGCAGGAGCCACAAGTCCAAACTGGGATAGGCGAGCATGTCTCTTCGGTAGCGAGCCGAGAATAACACGCACAAATCCGCCGATAAGCGAGAGGAAATCTGCGCTGGCCCTTGCTTCTGGCCCCGAAAACAGCGATCAATAGAGCGGTATTTCGGCTACGGATATCGCTGGTTTTACTCTTGCAACTGCACCATGAGGTCGCCCCATGCGCATGACAAACACTCGTTTCATTCCCGCCATCCTTCTGGGCCTTTCGGCCTTGGTTATTGCCATAAATCCGGCCCTGTCGCAAAGCGCGCCGACCGAAGGTATCTCTAAAATACACGAAATAACAAGCACTTGGGATGATGGCGCGGCGATTGCCCCCTCGGCCTTACTGGCAACCAACTTTGGCCTGCTGCGCGCGCTTCCGAGCGGCGTTTCAACCCGCATCAGCAATCTTGAGGCCGTGGTCACGGCACTGGTGAGCCTGCCCGGCGAGCCGCAAAAGATGCTCCTCAGTGGCTATGGCAAAGATAAAACTGCGCTTGGGGTACTTAAAAGCGAGGATGGCGGCAAAACTTGGCAGAAATTTTCGCGCGAAACGACGAATGACAAGAAACCCGTCGCCCTGCGCTCGCTTGCGATCAGCTTGGTCGATCCCAACTTGGTCGTGGGGATAATGGACGGGCTTGAGCTTAGCCGTGACGGCGGAATAACTTGGCAGGCCAGCGGCAAGCTGCCTGAAAAAACCTTCAAAATCGCCTTTTCATCGCTGGACAAGAACACCATTTTCGCGGCCACCATGACCGGGCTGAAGAAAACCACCGACTTGGGCGAAACATGGTCTGACGCCTACCCGAGCACCGAGCCGACGACCGTTGTCTCGACGCTGGGAAATGGCCGTATTCTGGCTTTTGTATTTGGCACCGGACTGGTTGCGGCCAACGAGGCCGACATGAAATGGCAAACCCTTTCAGCCAATTTCGAGGATCGCTATCTGCTTAATATCCGCGCCAATCCCAGCAATGCCGATCAGCTAATTGCAACCGCCGATACCGGCGCGATTCTGATCAGCAGCGATGGCGGCGACAGTTGGCAAAGTTTTGAGGGCAGCAACAATGCCTCCCTTGCCAGTCTGGCGCGTGGCAAACAGATTTTCGAGGGCACTTGCCAAGCGTGTCACGGGGTCAAAGGTATCGGCGAGGTCCCCGGCAATCCTACCGCGAAAGACAAGTTTGGCTTTAAGGCGCCTGCCCTCAACAACGACACCCACGCATGGCATCACAGCGACGCAGCTATCAAGATGACCATCCAAAACGGCTCTCCCCGCAACTCGCGCATGGTTGCATTCAAGGACACCTTCAGCGATCAGGATATCAACAGCGTGATCGCCTATATCAAGACATTCTGGAGTCTGAAAAGCCTCGCCTGTCAGGGCGGTCGCCACGGTGGATGCTTGGGGAAATAGCCACGTCGTGGCCGTTTGCCAGCCATACGCAGATTCTAAGCTGGCGTGGCCCCGTAAAACACCTGACGCAAAATATCCATCAGGTGATCGGCGTCCTCGATGTCAAAAGCATCTGCTTGGTTGCTGTCGATATCAAACACGCCGATCAGGTGGCGTTGCCGATTGAAAACCGGCAAAACAAGCTCTGATCTGGTAGAGCTGGCGCAGGCGATATGGTCGCCAAATGCGCGGACATCATCGATCAGTTGCACCTCGCCGCTTCGCGCCGCAGCACCGCAAACGCCGCGCGAAAACGGGATCACCAGACAGCCATGACCGCCTTGGTAGGGTCCGATTTTCAGGGTCTGTCGCCCGACATTGCGGTAAAACCCGACCCAGTCAAACCGGGCATCTGCGTGATAAATCTCGCAGGCAACGCTGGCCATCAACGAGATTTCATCGCTCTCACCGGCACAAAGAGCCACCACACGCCGCGAAAGCTGGTCATAATCAACCCGCGTCACGGCAGCTCTATGGCAATCGCTGTGCCTTCACCGCCGCCAATGCAAATCGCCGCTATCCCGCGCTTGAGACCCCGCGCTTCAAGCGCGTTGAGCAA
>CAYPUW010000149.1:0-5973 GCA_964413925.1 uncultured Rhodobacter sp.
GGTATTTACCGGCCTGAATGATCACCTCTGTGTCCATATATTTGAACTCCAGCGGCGAGAACGAGCAGGTGATGCAACTGGCAATCGGGCGCTGTTTCAGCGCGGCCTCGCCACCGGCGGCAATGGCGGCAATTTTAATCAAATACTCGACATTTTCCTTACCATAAGGCTGCACCCAATTATGCTTGGCGATATGCTGGGTCATCATGCCAAAAGAGTGGATATCGGCGGTGATTTCCGGCACGCCCGCCACGAAGGGATGGGCGACGAACCCGACCTGATCAAGGCCGCTGGCCACGGCGGCGATCTCGCGCACTGCTTGCAAATCAAGGTTGCGATATTTGGTGTCGCGCGGGTCCACATAGCCGTGCCCGCCAGTGCCGGTGCGCATAATAAAGCTGCCGTCTTTGCGCGGCAAATGCATGTCAAACGCCGGTTTCTTGCCGCATAACGTCACCGTTTTCGGCGCATCCGCCAAGGCCTGTTCGACCAGTTCGCGTGGCAGTTTCAACCGATCCGCCCCTGCGCCCTCGCGCGCTCCTGCCCCAAGCAAGGCCGCCCTCGCCGTCGGATGGATGACCACCACGCCATACTCCGACAGCAAGTCAAAGCTGCGGGTTTTCAGCTCTTCAATGTCGCCTTCATCAAGAAACCCGAATAACTTAGGCCGAGCGGCGGATGACAGGTGAAACGCATCCGGCGTGATTGGGGTATCTTTTGGCACACCGCGACCACGACGGTGAGGTTTGCGGTGCGGCTTGGCAATGCTGGCTCGGTTTTCCATAACTTCCTCCTGAAACACGAGAGTCGTCATGGCACACACCTTTTTCGCTCACTGCCTGCCGACTTGAGCGCCTGCAACGCTAGGGCGGATTACCCTAGAGGTCAATGGCGCCGCTAAACGAGCATGCCCGCTTGCCGCCGGTATCGAGCGCGCTTAAACTAGCGGCAACTCATCAAACTGGACCCAAGAAAAATGGCAGACGCAATTGTGATAGGGGCCGGGCCTGCGGGCTTGATGGCCGCCGAAATGCTGGCCGATGGCGGGCATCAGGTCTTGGTGATAGAGGCCAAAGCTACCGTCGGGCGCAAGTTGCTGATGGCGGGAAAATCCGGTCTCAACCTGACCAAAGACGAACCGTTTGAGCGTTTCATCAGCCGTTATGACAAGGCCGAGCGCTGGCTGGCACCGATGCTGCGCGACTTTGGCAACCAGCATGTTCAGGACTGGGCGTGCGAGCTGGGCCAAGAGATTTTCACCGGCTCAAGTGGGCGGGTTTTCCCGCGCACCATGAAATCGTCGCCGCTGCTTCGTGCGTGGTTGGCGCGACTGGCGGCAAAATCGGTGCGCTTTCAAACTCGGTGGCGTTGGACGGGCTGGCAGGACGACGAACTGGCGTTTGCAACGCCGGATGGGGTGAAAACCCTTACCCCAAAAGCTGTGATTCTGGCGCTTGGCGGGGCGAGTTGGCCGCGATTGGGATCAGACGGCGCTTGGCATAAGCTGCTGGCGGAAAAAGGCGTGAAGCTTGCCCCGTTCAAGCCCGCCAATATGGGATTTGACATCAATTGGTCCCCGCATATGGCGCGGTTTTTCGGCCATCCGGTCAAGCCCTGCGCCCTGATTGTTGGTACGCAAACCGAGCGGGGCGAGTTTGTTATCACCAAAACCGGCCTTGAGGGTGGCGGGATTTATGCCGTCAGCAAGGCGATTCGCGAAGGGGGGCAACTGCTGCTCGATCTGATGCCCGACCGCACCGCGTCAGAGATTACCATCCGCCTTGCACGTCCGCGTGGCAAAATGAGCCTTGGCAATCACTTGCGCAAAACCTGCCGCCTTGATCCTGAGCGGATCGCGCTTTTGCAAGAATTCGCCCGCCCCTTGCCAAACGATCCCGCCGATTTGGCGGCCCTGATCAAACGATTGCCGATCAAGCTTGAAGCCGCGCGACCCATCAACGAGGCGATTTCGACTGCTGGTGGGGTCGCACAATCGGCGCTTAACGCGCAGTTAATGATCAAATCCCTGCCCGGCGTTTTTTGCGCAGGCGAGATGCTGGATTGGGAGGCCCCGACCGGCGGCTACCTCATCACCGCTTGCCTTACGACAGGTCGCGTCGCAGGGCTGGGGGCAGCGAAATACCTTGACGACTAAGCGGCTTGCTGCAAGTCTGATCCCCTAAATCACCAGCCAGAGGCCGATATGCCCCATGTAAATATGAGCCTTTCCGAGGCCCACGATCTTGCTCTATCCTGCCTTGTCACCAATGGCTGCGACGACGCCAACGCGCGGGCCTGCGCTGATCGGATGATCGAGGCCGAGGGTGATCTTTGTCATTCGCACGGGCTGTTTCGCCTGCCTTGGCATGTGGCGGGCGTGCGTTCGGGTCGGGTCAATGGTCGCGCTAAACCGACCGTCGAGCAGTTGGCCCCGGCGGTTATTCGGGTAGATGGCGACCGGGGTTTTGCGCCTTTGGGGCAACAAATCGCCCATCAGCCGCTGGTCGATTGCGCGCGTAAAAATGGCATCGCCGCACTTGCCTTTACCAATATGTTCCACATCGCCGCCATGTGGCCCGAGGTCGAGGCACTGGCTCGCGACGGTCTTTGCGCCATCGCGGTCACGCCCTCTTATCCTTATGTCGCGCCCGCTGGCGGTGTTGTCGCCCTGTTTGGCACCAACCCGATGGGGTTTGGCTGGCCGCGAAAAGACGCCGACCCTCTGGTGTTTGACCAGGCGTCATCTTCCATGGCGCGCGGGGAAATCCAGCTTGCCGCGCGGGATGGCCACAGCGTGCCGGAAACGGCGGGGATCGGGCCGGATGGTGTGCCAAGCACTGATCCTAACGTGATTTTAAAAGGCGCGCAGCTTGGCTTTGGCGGCTATAAGGGCGCGTCGCTCGCCATGATGATCGAGTTGATTGCCGGGCCTTTGATTGGCGAGTTTCTAAGCATCGAATCGCTCAAGGATGACGCAGGCAAAGGCGGCCCTCCCAAAGGTGGAGAGTTGATAATCGCGCTTGATCCGGCCATGTTTGGTGACGCGAGCGGCTTTCTGGACCACGGTGAAAAGCTGTTTGACGCGATCCTTGCGCAAAAGGGAACCCGCCTGCCCGGCGCGCGACGATTTGCGAATCGCAAGATTACCGCACAGCAAGGCATCGCGATTCCAAGCAGCCTTCATCAGGAAATCCTCGACCTGCTGACGTGAGTTAGGCCTGATCGAGGCGCGCCTAAAGGGCAGATGTCCGCAAATAAGCCGGACGCGACACCACCCGACTAACATAGGCCAGCACCGTCGGATCGCTCAGCTCAAATCCGGCGGATTTACCCCAAGTCGCGCAATGGGCGGTGACAATATCGGCCACGGTGAAGGTGTCGCCCATCAGATATTCGCGCTCGCCAAGTCGGGTGGCGAGGGTTTTCATCGAGCGGGAATACTCCCATTTCAGGGTCGGTTTGATCGCGGGGACACGCTTCTCTTCAGGCAGGATAAATGTGTTGCGCGCCGCCGTCCACAACACGCCATCCATCTCGTCGCAGGCAAATTGCATGAACCCGTCTTGATGGGCGCGCGCCACGGTTCCAGCGGGGAAAGTCAGCAGGTTGTGTTTGTCAGCCAGAAACTGGATGATCGCGACACTGTCCAAAATCACCTCGTCGCCAACCATCAAAACCGGAATTTTGCCCGATGGATTCAGCGCGCGAATTTCGTCAGAGCGCGGCGCGGAGGCGATATATTCGTACTCAAGCCCCATCTCTTCCAAGGCCCAGAGAACCCGGAACGACCGGCTTTTCTTGCCGCCATAAACTTTATACATCAAATTGTCCTTATTGTCGTGCCAACATGGCGATTCTGATAAATGCCCGCTCCAGCATGGCACGGGCGGGGATCGGACGCGAGCTTCGCAGGCTGAGGTCGGTATCGGTCAATATCGCCAAAACCGTCTCTAGTTTGCGCATCCCCATCGCGCGCGCTTGACGACCCATGCGGTCGCGGCGTGGGCCAAAAACCGGCGGGCGGGCAGAGCTGAGACCGGCTTCCGGCCCGCCGGGATGGCTCGCAGCCAGATGAAGCGTGCGAAAATGGCGGGTCGCGCCAATGCAGATCGTGGTCGGGTTGACGCCTTGGCCCCGCAGACGGCTCATCATCGGGCCAATTTCGGCCACCCGAGCCTCGGCGATCATGTGCAGCGCATCATCGAGCGCCGCCTCGATCGACGCGGGCGCACAGGCGGCCACATCGGCACTGCTGACGGGGGTGTTTTCGCCAAGCATATATAGCCCGAGCTTCTCCATCGTTTGCGCGAAATCACCGGGATCAAGGCTGCGCGCAAGGGTCTCAAGATCGGCGCGGGCCTCAACGCTGAGCGTGGCAACTCCGGCCTGTTTCAGCGTCGCCTCGATCTCATGTGCCGAGGGCGGGTCGAGATAAACGGCAGCAGCATAGGCGTTTTTATGGCTCTCAAAACATTTACGCAGGCTTGATCGCGCTGCCAGTTGACCGGCAGTTATTACCAATGTCGCGTCGCCGGTTTGCCAATCTGCAAGGGCCGGAGCCACAATTTTGGTGATGCTATCGCTGGCCTCCTCAACGAAAACCACGCGCGCGCCGGGGAAAAAACTTTGCGCTTTGAGCGCGTCCAGCAAACGGGCGGGGTCTTTGCGCAGGTCGGCACCGCTCATGCGCGTGAGCCGCATCTCTTCTTCGCCCGCGTCGCCGATCAAGCCGGATATGACCTGCTGACGCCGCCGGGCTGATCGCATCGCGTCGGGGCCGAAAATTAACAAGCCTGCGCGCTTTGGGTCCGGTTTCTCGAAAAATCTAACCGCATCACGTCCGGTCAGTTTCATTTAGCCCAGCTTTCGGCGCTGGAATTCAGGCGCATAACGATTTGGTCGGCAAGCGAGGTGACAAGTTTGGCATGTGCCTCGCGTTTCGATGCAACCGTCTGCGCCGTCTCGCCCGTGCTGGTATAGCTGGTGGTCTGGCGCAGTTTACCGTTGAAAACTTCGCTATCCGTGGCGGTATCGACAACGGAAATCATGGCCGTGCCGTTCAGGGTAATCCGCTCGACCGAGGTGGCAGCGGTCAGAGTCAAGCGGCTCTCGTCAATCATCAGATCGACTTTTGCGGCATATCTAGCAGAGGCGGCGGGAGTGCCAAAGCGCGCCTCCAACTTATCCAGCAGCAAAAAGCCATCGCGCGACTCAATCAGGTTGAACCTGATCTGGCCTTGCAGGGCACGCGCTGCCGAGCCTTGTTTCAACACCGGCGTAAATCCGCAAGCGGATAAAGATAATGCCGCCAATGATATCAGTAGCGTACGACGACCAATGGTATGGCGATTAAACGACAACATTCACAATCCGCCCCGGCACAATGATAAGTTTCTTCACGGGCTGGCCCGCCAGATACTTTTGCACAGCTTGATCGGCCAGAACCAGTTTTTCAACCTCTTCTTTTGGCATGGTCTTGGAAACGGTGATCTGCGAGCGGCGTTTTCCGTTGACCTGAATGGGCAAGGTCACGCTGTCGTCAACCAGCATGGCGGGGTCAACCTTTGGCCAGCGCGCTTGTGCAACCAACCCCTCGCCGCCCAAAGTGGTCCAGATTTCCTCGGCCAGATGTGGGGTCATTGGTTGCATCAACTGGGCCATGACCAGCATCGCGCGCCGCTTCGCCGCCCCGCCCGCATCGGATTTGGCCAGCGTGTTGGTGAATTCATAAAGCTTGGCGACGGATTTGTTAAAGGCGAATTTCTCGATGCCTTGGGTGACTTCATACACCGCGCGGTGGGTGGCTTTTTCAAGCGCCAGATCGGCGGCGGCGTTTTCGCCCGATGCCTCCGCGATCTCGACGGTCAAGCGCCAAATGCGTTGCAAATGTTTCCACGCGGCCTCGGCCCCTGAGGCGGTCCACTCTACATCGCGCTCGGGTGGGCTGTCGGACATCACGAACCAGCGCGCGGT
>CAYPUW010000150.1:0-5942 GCA_964413925.1 uncultured Rhodobacter sp.
CTCATCTGACCAAAGCCGAGTTTCACCTCTTGCAGCAAATCCTCTGTGGCCTTTCTCTGAGGCAAGCAAGCACGGTCGATAACGTAGCTTATGAGACCAAGCGCTCGCAGTTCAAATCGCTTGCCGCTCATCTTAATCTCAACTCGCAAAGCGAGGTCATACGTAACACGCTGTTTGCACTTACGAACTATGTGCTTGAATCTACAGGCGGATTTATGTCCAAGCCCACCGAAAACCCAGCGTCGATCAAGCTGTTTCTTGACACTTACTACGCTGGCGTGTTTCGGTTTCACCAGATCGCCACCCGCGAAAATCGCCTGTTGCGCGTTCTTGAAACCGGCCCGATCAATGGCTCTGCGGTCATCTGGATACACAGCCAAACCCTGCCAAGCCCCGATCAGTTTCGCACCGACTGGGCCGAGAAACACAACATTCGGCTGTTTATTCCGCTAAGAGACGGCTTTTTGGGCCAGCCCGAAACCCATCTTGGCCGCGCCGATCATCTTGAACAGACCACACGCGATATTGTCGGAACCATTGCCTATTTTTGCAATGCTGGCGCGCAGATCGTCGCCAATTCCACCGGCGCGGCTTACGCCATAAATCTGGCGGCGAACTATCCGCAATATGTCGCGCATCTGACCATCAGCGCGGTCGCATATGTGGGAAAATACGAGAACCCGTCGATCCACCGCATGGTTCACGGCATCAAGAACCTGACCTTAAAAAGCGAAACTTTAGCCTCCAAAGCCCTTGATCGCTACATGTCGAAAATGAGCAGCCTGACCGGCGCGTTGGAGTTGTTGAGGACAACGTACGGGACATCCCCCTATGACATGAACATATTCAACGCCTTGCTTGCAGACCCGCACGGCCATGCGTGGCTATACGACAGCTACAGAATGTCGCGCTATTCGGTGATAAAAGATGTGTCCATGGGGGGCGTCGATATTTGGCGCGATGCTCCCAAAATCACCTGCAGGCCCCTGTTTATTCATGGCCGCCACGACCCGATCAACAACGTTAACGCCGCCCGCAAAGCCGCCGCTCTGATCAAAAACGCGGCGTTTATCGAGCTTGAAAATGAAGGGCAGTCGCTGTTTCTTCAGCGTCTCGCCGATCTGGTAACACAAAGCCCTGCGCAATGGCGCGACCAAAGTGGTCCCTGAAATTTTGGTCGGAGTGAGAGGATTCAAACCTCCGACCTCAGGGCAATCGCATGAACAAAAAAGAGCGCGGCAAATGTTTTATGGGTTGGTTCACTGGGTGATCTTTTAGGTTTTGGTGAAGTCATCTCCCATGTCAAATACCAGCGCGCCCGACAGCCATTCCATTGATTTTAGTGCGCATTTTTCAAATTTATCTGATCCACGGCAGGAAGTTAAGCTGGTTTATCCTTTGCCGGACATACTGCTTTTCACCCTATGCGCTGTTTTGATGCGCTGTTTTGTTGGTGGCCGATGTCTGGGTGGCCGGTTGAGCCAGATCAAGGCCAAAAAAATCGGCTTGAACTATCCTGAGCGAATAGAAAGGTATAAGGAAGGGTGAGTTGCCATGGGACTGACAGACAAGCAGACGGGTCTGATACGCGACAGTTTTGCCAAGGTAATGAAGGCTCACAACCCTTGGGAAACCAAGTTTTACGACCGTTTCTTTCGGCGCGCCCCGCATATACGCCACCTGTTCCGCGATGATATTGCCGGGCAGGAGATGCAGTTTATGACAACGCTCAAGGTGATCGTTGACAATCTCGGGCAGGAACATGTGCTCAAACCCAGATATGCCGAATTGGGGCACCAACACGCGCTAATCGGGATCAAGTCCGCGGATTACACCCTGATGGAAGACGCGCTGATGGACACGCTCGGCGATCTTCTGGGGGCCGGGTTCACCCCCCAAACCGAGGACGCTTGGCGCTTGCTCTATCGACAGGTGGCCGCAAAGTTGCAAGAGCCGCCGACCGTCTGAGGGTTCGCGCCGTTATTCGGCGGCGGTAGGGACGCGTTTTGCCCGCTCAATCGTGTTGTTCATCACATCTGTCAGGGTAGGTCGATCCTCGCGGTAAAACAGCCCGAGCGCCGGGATTTCATGTGCAACGGCCTGTGTCATCGCCGCCATCAGGTCGCTGGGATCGTGATCCTCGGGCAACGCCTGCACCTGCATGTTCAGATTTTCATAGGTGCGGTCGGTTTTGTCAAACGTCACGCAGGGCGACAGGATGTGCAGATAGGAAAACCCTTTATGCGCGATCGCCTGCTCCATCATTTCGGCCAGATGATGCGGGTGCCCGGCATAGGCCTGCCCAACCCAGCTTGCGCGATAGGCCAGCAGCATCATCAGAGGATGCAGCGGCTGATCCTCGTTGGCGTAAGGTGTAGTTTTGGAGCGGAACCCGATGGCGGTCGTGGGCGAGGTTTGCCCTTTGGTCAGCCCGTAAATGGCGTTATCAAACACCATATAGGTCATATCTACATTTTTCCGCGCCGCATGCGGGATATGCCCGCCCCCGATGGCAAACCCGTCGCCATCGCCGCCGATTGCAATAACGTTTAGCGCGTCATTGGCCGTCTTAATCCCGGTTGCGACCGGCAGGGTGCGCCCGTGCAGCGTGTGAAATCCATAGGTGTTGACGAAAAACGGAAACCGCGAGGCGCAACCGATACCCGAGACCACCACAGCCTCTTCGTTTTTGATACCGAGGCGATTAAGCGCGATGGTCAAGCCTTCCTGCATGGCAAAATACCCACAGCCCGGACACCATGTGGGTAGGGAATGCGAGCGATAGGACAGATGCCCGTCGGCGCGGATCTCGTCCAGCTTTTCTTCCAGATAGACCGGTTTCACATGCTCATTCATGGCGCGGCTCCCTGTTGTTTCATGGCCCGTGGCCGACCCTCGACGGGTGCGATTTGCGAAAGTCGGCGTAGCTCTGCAAGGATGTCATCGACCATCATCGGTGCCCCACCCGTGCGGTTGAGCCGGACCACCGGGCGGCCAAGTGCGCCTGAAACCAAATTGGCAAACTGGCCTTGGAAATTCAGCTCGGGCACCAAAATATGGTCGCAATCATCAAAGAAATCGTTGATCCTACCCGCTGGCAGAGGCGACAACATAACCACCTTCATTGCGGCACAACTTATGCCCTCATCCTGAGCGGCATACATGGTTTCAAGTATTTCGCCAAAGGTCGAGCCCCAGCCAAGGAGGCCAACCTTGACATGGCCCTCGTCGCCAAACCGCTTGACAGTGGTCAGGCCGGGATAGCGCGTCGCAGGCTTCAGTTTATCGTGGCGTTTGGCGTTCATTTTCTGATGGAGCGCGTCGCTGGGCTGGCCCTGCTCGTTATGTTCAAGGCCGGTTATGGTATGCATCTGGTCTACGTCCCCCGGCAGGGCGCGCGGGGACAGACCGTCATTTGTCAGCGCAAACCGGCGATAGGGCTGGCCCTTGTTCAGTTCGTGTTTGGGACGCAGAGCTGGCGCGAACATGTTTTCATTTGACGGGATCACGGTCTCAAAACGATTGGAGAGATAGAGGTCGATCAACACAATCACCGGCGTCTGGTATTTCTCGGCAATCGCGAATGCCATGCCCGCACAACGATAACAACCCTCCACATTGGTCGGTGCCAGCACGATGCGCCGCGCATCCCCCGAACTGCCAAAGAGCGCAATATTGAGGTCCGATTGCTCGGTCTTGGTCGGCAGCCCGGTCGAAGGGCCTCCACGTTGGCTGACCACAACCACAAACGGCACCTCGGCCATGACGCCAAGTCCCATCATTTCGCCCATCAGGGCAAGACCGGGGCCGGAGGTCGCCGTCGCCGCCCTTGCGCCCGCATAGCCGGCCCCCAGCGTGGCCGCGATCGCCGCAATCTCGTCCTCGGTTTGTAAAAACCGGCCTCCCGCCTTGGGAAGGGCGACGGCAAGACGCTCCATGATGCTGGTCGCGGGCGTGATCGGATAGCCAAAATAGGTTTCGATCCCGGCCTCAAGAAACCCGCGTGCAACAGCGCCGTTGCCGGTCATCATCACCGCGTCCTTGCCGTTGACACCGTCCTTGGGCATGCCCACGCGCACATCATCCAGCTTGAAACTTTTGACCCCTGCAGCAAAGCCCGCATCAAAAGCGCGAATGTTGTCTTCAGTTACGGATTGCGGTTTTTTGGCGAATTTCTGGGCGATGATCTCGTGAAAGATCGTGGCCGGAATATCAAACAGCCCGGCTGCGTATCCAAGGGCCACGATATTGCGCGAGCGCGCCGCCCCCGTGGCCTCTTCGCAGATACGGCGGTTGGCAAATCCGTAAGGAACTTGGGCCGCACCAATATGGGCGCTGATATGGCCACCTTCACGGATTGCGGCGATGGGGCTGTCCTCAAACAGGACGGCTCCGAAATCGCGCACTTCACCCACATGGGGAATGGCGTGGCTGTCGTCGAGAGAGATCAGCACGTCGGATTTGTTTTTTAGCGAATAGGCCTGCGCCGAGGAGATGCGGATGCGCGAGATACATTTGCCAAACCCCCTGATCTCGGGCGGATAGATGTCAAACGCGATCACCTTATAGCCCATCAGGGCCGCCGCGCGTTTCATGATATCGCCCGCAGCAATGGTTCCGTCCCCGGCCGAGCCGATAATGGCGAACTGGATGTCTGTACCGCTGCGTGATTTGCCCATGATCAATGTGTCCAGAAGGTCGAGTGGATATTGCCCTGATCGTCAAGCTCGATCCGGTCCTCCACTTTGACGTCGAAAATCTCGTGTGCGCCGGTGATATTGCGTGCGGCCAGTTCGCCCATGACGCGGACATTTTGCCAACCGTGATAGAATTTATAGGCCTTTTCAGCATCATTCCATATCTGACAAACGTCCCCGGCGGCCCAGATATGGGGGTGCGTGGTGCCAAGCTCTGGCGTGACCAGCAAGCCGCGCTCGATATCAACGCCGGCGTTCAGCATGAACTCGACCATCGGCACCAGACCGCAAGCGGCAATGACCACGTCTGCCTTCAAGATGCTGCCATCCTCGAACTCGATCTCGCGTCCACCGCCATCGGGCGCATTTATGGCGACCGGACGGCAGTTGTCCTGAATTTCAACCCCGCGCCGGGCCAGCGCCACCAGCAATTGTTGGCGCATGTCCTTATCGGGTAAATGCGGCCAGAAGGTCTGTTCATTGGTGATCAGGGTCACCTGATAGCCGGTGTCGATCATGGTCTGCGCCAAATCAATACCGATCATGTCGCCGCCGATCATCACCGCGTGCCCCCCTTTTGGCAGGTCGCGATAAAGGCGTATTGCGGATTCGTATGATCCGAAACCGTGCATCATCTGTGCGGAATCAATCAAAGTTTCCGGCAAATACCCACGCCCGCCCGCGCAGACTAGCAGGCTGTCAAACTCTACGACCTCCTGATGCGCCAGCCGGATTTCCCGGCTTTTGCCGTCAACATCGATCACCTTGTTGTGGCGTCTCAGCGTGATGCGGTTCTCGTCATAAAAAGCCGGAGGCACGGCCAGCATATCGCGCCAGTCGGTGCGGCCCCGGAATATCTGCGGTAGGTCATAGCGGTTGTAAAACGGCAGGCTGTCCATGGTCATCATCGAGATGCGGCAATCGGGGTCGTTCTCGCGCAAGGTCATCGCCGCACCAAACCCGGCCGAACCGGAGCCGATGATGACATGGTGCAAGGGCTGTGCCATCTGTTAGACCTCCTGCATCACAAGGCGGTTGCGGGTGATCGAGATGCATTGCGTCGGGCAGACGTAATAGCAGGCTCCGCAGCGAATACATTCATTATTGTCGATCCAGATCGCGCCCACATGATCCCATTCACGGGTCTCTTGCAACTCGCCATAGGTGCCGTCCGGGTTGATTTTTATCCCCTCGACCATCTTGATGCAGGTCTTGGGCGCAACCTCGATACAGGCACGGCAGTAG
>CAYPUW010000151.1:0-5830 GCA_964413925.1 uncultured Rhodobacter sp.
CAAATGAAACCCGCTAGACTGGGGCCAGGCTAAACCCGAACAGCAAAAATAACGGGTATAATCAGGCATGCGAGTGGCAGCTCAGGGCTTTTTGACCCGCTGTTGGCGCGACTTTTGGGGGCACTAATGGGATTGGCAGTAAATCAGGCGCGCGCGGGAAGACTTCTGGTGGCCTTGACCTTGGTCTCCGGGCTGTCTGCCTGTGGAAAGTTCGAGATGCCCAAATTTGGTGCGGGATCAAAGGCAGAAGCCGCCTCTCCGGCGCAAAACACCGCCTCGGTCAAGTTGGTCGAGCGCGATGTCGAGGCACCCGACGTGTTTCAAATCACCGACGCCGCTTTGTGGGATGGCCGCCCCTCGCTGGGGGGGGTCTGGGTGGCGTATCCGGGCGATATTCAGCCCGAACGGGTGATCATTCGCAACACCAAAAACCAGAAATTTGTGATCGGTGCGCTGTTTAAGCGCGAGCGTGAAAATCCCGGGCCGAAGATCCAGCTCTCGTCGGATGCGGCGGCGGCTCTGGGCATTTTGGCAGGCAAGCCGACCGAACTGAACGTGACCGCCCTTAGGCGGCAATCCGTCCCGGCAACCGTTATAAAGCCAACGGCCAAAAAACCGCCCGTCAAAAAGCCAGCCGTTAAAAAACCACCTGTCAAAAAAACGGTCAGCAAAAAACTGGCCGCGAAAAAACCAACCGTTGACAAAGCTCCGAAAAAGGCCCCCAAGACATCCAAGAAACTCAGCGTCAGCGACATTGCCAACGCCGCGATTAGCAAGGCGGATGCCACCAAAAAGCCGGCGCATAAGCCTGTTAAAGCCACGTCAAAGACGGCGCGTAAAATCGCCAAACCAACCTCGCTTTTGCCGGTGAGTACGCTGAGCAAACCGTTCATTCAAATCGGTATTTTCAACGTCGAGACCAATGCACGCAACACGGCGACCAGCCTGTCGACCAAAGGGATCATACCGATTGTCAAAGCACAGCAATCCAAGGGCAAGAAGTTCTGGCGCGTGTTGGTTGGCCCGGCCAACAGCAAGGGCGTACGCGCAGCTCTGCTCAAAAAGGCCCGTGCACTTGGCTTCACCGACGCCTATTTTGTCACCAACTGATCGGAGCGCGCCATGAAAGCATTCCCAAAATTCCTGCTGGCCGTTTGCGTAATCCTGCTCGGCGGGCTTGCCGCCGCAACCGCACTTGAAACCAAGGCGCGCACGGCTTTGGTGGTGGATTATGCCACTGGCACCGTGCTGCTTGAAAAGAACGCCGATCTCTCGTTGCCTCCGGCCTCCATGTCCAAACTGATGACGTTGAACATGGTGTTTGAGGCGCTTCAGGACGGGCGCTTGACCATGGACGAAAAGCTGCCCGTGTCCAAAAAGGCCATGTCTTACGGCGGCTCAACCATGTTTCTGACCACCCGCGACAAGGTCAGCGTGAGGGACCTCATTCAAGGGGTGATCGTGCTGTCGGGCAACGACGCCTGCGTGGTTCTGGCCGAGGCGCTGGCAGGCTCCGAGGAGGAGTTCGCCAAATCCATGACCAAGCGCGCCAAGCAGCTGGGCATGAACAACTCGACCTTTGCCAACTCCAACGGCTGGCCCGATCCCAACCAGCGCATGAGCGCGCGCGATCTGGTCACCCTCGCCACTCGCCTGATCCGGGTTTTCCCGCAATATTATCACTTTTTTTCGGAAAAAGAATTCCCGTTTGACAACCGCTCGCCTGCCAACCGCTTTAACCGCAACCCGCTTTTGAAGCTCAATATCGGCGCAGATGGCCTCAAAACCGGCCATACCGAAGAGGCAGGTTACGGTATTGTCGGCTCGGCCGTCAGGAACGGTCGGCGGGTGGTGTTGATGCTTTCAGGCCTGCAATCCGCCGAAGATCGCGCCAGCGAAGCCGCCAAGCTGATGAACTGGGCGTTTCGGCAGTTCGTCGAAAAAAAGGTCCTGAAGGCGGGACAAACCGTAGGCCAGGCCAATATCTGGCTGGGCGACCAAGCCACGGTTGACCTTAAAATCAAAGAGGATCTTACTGCAGTTTTACCCGTAGCCAACGCCAATGAGGTCAAAGGCGTGATCACGGTGACCGCGCCGGTGCCTGCACCGATCACCAAGGGTCAAACCCTTGGCACCCTGACCTTGCAAATCCCCGGCCTCAAGACCGTCAGTGTTCCGCTGGTTGCGGCAAATGATGTGGCCAAAAGTGGGTTCGTGCCGCGTTTGCGCCTGTCGGCCCAACTTTTGATGCAACGACTGTTTGCACTGGCGAACTAGACATGTCGAAAGGTTTATTCGTTACATTTGAAGGGGTTGATGGCTCTGGCAAATCTACACAGGCACGACTTCTGGCCGAATATCTGCGCGCAAAAGGCATTGAGATCGTTGAAACCCGCGAGCCGGGAGGTTCAATTGGAGCCGAGGAAATCCGTCGTCTTCTGGTCGAAGGCGAGGCAGGCCGCTGGTCGCCTGAAACCGAGATACTCTTGTTTAATGCCGCCCGGCGAGACCATCTGGAAAAGACCATCGAACCGGCCCTTGCCGCCAACAAAACCGTTATCTGTGATCGTTTTGCCGATTCAACCAGAGTCTATCAGGGGGCCGCGCGCGCCGAGCTTCGCGAGATGGTTGATAGGCTTCACAGCCTGATGATCGGGTGCGAGCCGGACCTGACTTTTGTGATTGATATCGACCCTGAGTTGGCCCTTGGCCGGGGCCTTGCGCGCAACTCGGGCGAGGACAGGTTCGAGAGCCTCGGGCTTGGGTTTCAACAGGTGCTCAGGGCCGGATTTCTGCAACTCGCCGCCGATTTTCCGCAGCGTTTCATCGTGGTTAACGGCCAGCGCCCCGTGGCCGAAGTTGCCGCCGATATCGCAACCCATATGGCAAAGCGCCTATCATGAGCGACAGCGAAATCCCCGAGCCGGACTGCCTTGAAGGCGCAGCTCACCCGCGCCACACCGCGCAGATTTTTGGCCAAGACCGGGCCGAGCGCGCGTTTTTGGACGCCTATAATACCAACCGACTGCACCACGGCTGGCTGATCACCGGCGCGCGCGGGATCGGCAAAGCAACGCTCGCTTGGCGGATCGCGCGGTTCTTGTTGGCCGAAACCGAGGCCATGCAGCCACACGCCAAATCGCTTGAAACCCCACCTGAAACCGCGCTTTTTCGCCGCATCAGCGCCCTCTCTGAACCCCGCCTTTACCTCTGCCGCCGCCCGTGGGACCAAAAGGGCGAACGCCTCAAAAAGGACATCACGGTTGACGAGGTGCGCAAGCTCAAGGGGTTTTTCAACCTCTCGGCAGCCGATGGCGGGCGGCGGGTTGCCATTGTCGATGCCGCCGATGAGATGAACATTTCCGCCGCCAATGCCTTGTTGAAAATCCTCGAAGAACCCCCTGAAAAGACAACGATTCTTCTGATTAGCCACCGCCCGATGAGCCTGCTGCCAACCATCCGCAGCCGCTGTCGCGAACTCAGATGCGCCCCGGTTGGCGCCGATGATCTTGGCCGCGCCCTAAACTTGGCGGGGTTCGATGAAGGCCGCATCGACGCGGGCCTGACCACCCTTGCCGCAGGCTCGATCGGCGAGGCGATCCGGCTTTTGGCCAGTGACGGCGTGCCACTTTATGGCGAGCTGGTCGCCTTGCTGAAATCCGCGCCGGGGATGGGGCGCCCTGCCCTTTTACGCATGGCCGAAAGCTGCGGCGGCAAAAACGCCACCGGCCGTTATGATCTGGTGCTTGGCCTGATCGAGCGGCTGCTGCACCGCCTCGCGCTTGCCGGTATCGGCACAGATCACCTTAGCGATGCCGTCAGTGGCGAGATCGAAACCCTGTCGCGCCTCTCCCCCAATCCAGCGCGCGCACGCATCTGGGCCGAACTTTCACAAACACTTGCTGAGCGCAGTGCCCACGGGCGCGCGGTTAATCTTGACCCGACCTCGGTGATCCTTGATATGTTGCTGAAAATTGATCAAACGGCGGCGCGTCAGACCAGTACCTGACCTGCGCGCCCGAGCCTCAGGAACGCCGACATGCCCCAGCCGCCGCAAATAGTTGACAGCCATTGCCACCTCGATTTTCCAGACTTTGCCGACGAGTTACCAGAGGTGGTCGCGCGCGCGCACGTAGCGGGCGTGAGCCGAATGGTGACAATCTGCACCCGCCTGCCGTCAGAGCCGGACGTGCGCGCCATAGCCGAGCGTTTCCCCGCTGTTTTTTACGCCGTCGCCACCCATCCCATGAGCGTGGAAAAAGAGCCTATGGCCACGCTTGACGCCCTGCTCAAAATCGCCCGCCACCCCAAAATGGTCGGCATCGGCGAAACCGGGCTTGATTATCATTATTCCGCTGACAGCGCGCCGCTTCAGCAACAAAGCCTGCTTATCCATATCGAGGCCGCGCGCCAAACCGGCCTGCCCCTGATCATTCATGCGCGCGACGCCGACGATGACATGGCGCGAATTTTACGCGATGAGCACGGGGCGGGGAGCTTTACCTGCGTCATGCATTGTTTCTCCTCAAGTGCCGCTTTGGCCGAGGCCGCGCTTGATCTCGGCTTTTATCTCTCCATGTCCGGCATCGCCACGTTCAAGAACTCACAACAAGTGCGCGATATTTTCGCCACCTGCCCGCTTGATCGCCTGCTTGTCGAAACTGACGCACCTTATCTCGCCCCCCCGCCCCATCGCGGACGGCGAAACGAGCCGGCCTATACCGCGCTGACAGCAGCCGTGGGGGCTGAGCTGTTTGAAAAATCCTATGCTCAGTTCGCGGCCATCACGTCGGCCAATTTTGATCGTCTATTCACCAAAGCCGCCGCTTGGCAACAGGAGAGCGCATAATGGCGATCTCGCGCTACACCATCCTTGGCTGCGGCTCGTCAGGCGGGGTTCCGCGTCTCGGCGGGCATTGGGGGGAGTGCGATCCAAACAACCCCAAAAACCGCCGCCGCCGCTGCTCGATGCTGGTGGAGCGTATCACCGAGGACGGGATTACCCGTGTGCTGGTTGACACCTCCCCTGACATGCGCGCGCAGTTGCTTGATGCAAATATCGGCGCACTTGACGGCGTGGTTTACACCCATCAACACGCCGATCATGTCCACGGCATTGATGATTTGCGCATGATCGTTTTCAACACCAAACGCCGCCTGCCAGTCTGGGCCGATGCGCCGACCCATGCGGCCCTGATCGCGCGGTTTGGCTATGCGTTCGTGCAGCCAGAGGGCAGCCCCTATCCGCCAATCCTCGATCTTCACCTGATGTCGGGCGCAGTCAGCATCTCTGGCGCCGGGGGTGAAATCACGCTTGAGCCGTTTCGGGTAGGTCACGGCAGCATCGACGCGCTTGGCTTTCGCATCGGGGGTCTGGCCTATTTGCCGGATGTTTCCGAGATGTACGCCGAAAGCTGGGGGGCCGTGCAAAACCTCGATATCTGGGTGCTTGACGCGCTGCGCCGCAAACCCCATCCGACCCATACCCATCTGGCCCAAAGCCTTGAATGGATCAAACGGGTCGCTCCCAAACGCGCGGTTTTGACCAACCTGCATCTTGATCTGGATTACGAAACCCTCAAGGCCGAGACCCCTGAAAACGTAACCCCGGCCTATAATGGCATGGTGTTGGAGCTTCCCGACTAGAAGTAGCTCGCCCCTACCCCGGACTAAGCCCACGCATCCGCTCCGAGCGGCGGCGCAATAGTTCAACCGTGGTCAGCAACATGATCGAAATCACCACCAACACGGTCGCGACCGCCAGAATGGTCGGGCTGATCTGCTCGCGAATACCGCTGAACATCTGGCGCGGAATGGTGCGCTGTTTAAC
>CAYPUW010000152.1:0-5826 GCA_964413925.1 uncultured Rhodobacter sp.
AGGGCGTCAGGAGGTTCTTGGTGAAAGACATACTTCACAGCCGCCATATGGGGGATAGTTGGCACGATTGCAAGTAATCTGTGCCGACTTATTTGATTTATCTGTCGATTAGCCCATGCCCGGTTCTAGCGGCGTGATCACTTCGCCGCCTGCATCGGCCCAGTCTTTCAAGCCACCAAGGTTAAAAACCTGCTCATAGCCCATCTCGAGCAATAGCTTGCCTGCAAGGGCTGCGCGGCCTCCAGAGGCGCAATAGATCAGCACGGGGCGGCTCTTGTCGAGTGCCTTATGGTGAAAGGACGTGGCCTCATCGGCGCGAAATTCGAGCATCCCGCGCGAGACATGTACGGCTCCCGCCGCCATTCCTGACTTTTCGACCTCTGGCCCGTCACGCACATCCAAAAGTACCGCGTTTTCGTCACGAATCATCGTAACCGCCTCTTCATAGTCCAGACGCTTGACCACTTTATGCGCGGCGGCGAGCATTTCACTGACTGTCGTACCCATTTTTTGAAACCCCTTCCAACTGGTTTTCACGCATGTAAGGGCCGCGATAAACTTCGGCAAGAGGCGAGCAAGGTTTCAGAGGCACTTGTGGATGCGACCCATTGCCCGTAAGTAACCCTACGCAAACAACCGGAGATTTTCTTATGCGCAACGCGGCGCTCATTCTTGGCATTATTGCCGGCATCGTCGGGATGATCGTCGGCATCGCCAGCTTTGGCTATACCGAGTTCATCAACTGGAGCGGCGGCTGGCAAGGCGTGGCCGAGCAGGTGGATCATGTGGGGCGTATTCGCGCGGCCAGCTTGCTGTCACCGCTGTTGGCCATCGCTGGCGGCGCTATGGCGCGCTCACGGCCCAACGTTGCGGGGCTGTCGCTGGTCGTGTCGGCGGCGGGGATGTATTGGGGCTTTGGCTTTAACGCCTTCACCATGTTTCCGATTGCAATGGCAGGGCTTGGCGGAGCGCTGGCGCTGGGGGCCAAGCAGCCGGACGAGCATTAGTTCTTTAACCTACAAAGGCCTTTTCCAGCACATATTGACCCGGCGCACTGTTGGAGCCTTCGCTCAGGCCAGCGGCCTGCATGATCGCCACCATATCGGTGTTCAGCCCCATCGAGCCGCAGATCATCACCCGATCATTGGCCGCGTCAAAGCTTGGAATATCAAGATCCGCGAACAGCTCGCCTGTGGTGATCAAGTCGGTGATCCGCCCCATCTTTGGCGTCTCCTCACGGGTCGAGGTCGGATAATACCAGAGCTTGCCGCCAGCAATCTCGCTGACAATCTCGTCGGACAGGATATCCTCGACCAGTTTTTGGCTGTAATGCAGCGCCGAGGCCGACCGCGTGGTGTGGGTCAAAATCACCTTGTCGAATTTCTCGTACACCTCGGGATCACGCACGAGCGAGGCAAATGGGGCGACGCCAGTGCCGGTCGCGATCAAAAACAGCCGTTTGCCGGGCAGCAGAGCATCCACCACCAACGAGCCGACGGGCTTGGGGCGGATGATCACCTGATCTCCGGCTTGGATATGTTGCAGTCGCGAGGTCAACGGGCCATCTTGGACCTTGATTGAATAAAACTCCAATTCGTCATCCCAAGCGGGCGAGGCAATGGAATAGGCGCGCAGCAACGGCTTGCCGTTATCGCGCAGAAGGCCGATCATCAGAAACTCGCCCGAACGAAAACGCAGCGATTGCGGTCGTGTCACCCGAAACGAGAACAAGCGGTCATTCCAATGGGTGACCGAAGTCACAGTTTGTGCATCCGGCAGGCGGGCGGCATTGCGCACGGCGTCGGCGTCGGTGTTGACGTTTATGTCGGCGTTGAAATCTGTGTTGAAATCGGCGGCGATCAGGCTTTGGTCATTCATGGTCGGTCTCTTGATAGGCTCTGAACTGAGGTTTTGCGGTGTTTAGCGAGCCTCAGGGGTGGGGGAAATCAGGCAAATTGGCGCAAGCGGTTTTGATAGTCATGCGCGCGCCAATCCGCGCGAGCCAACCAATGCGCTTCGGGTTGGCGCGCGGCCATGGCATCGGGGATTTCAACCTCGTCAAAGCCGCACCGGCGCGCCATCGCGTATTGATCCGACAGCAGCGGGCCAGCCGCGCGCAGCCGACCCTGAAAGCCCATCAGGCGCAATCGGCGCGCTTGTGAAAATCCGCGCCCGTCGGAAAACACCGGAAACTCCACCCGAATGAGGTCGATCTGATCGAGATATGGCGCAAGTTCGGTCACATCAAAATCATTGGCGATATCTAGCGCAAACGCGTTGGGGGTGGCGGCAATGGCCATCTCAAAAGCCTCGGTGTCGTGAAACCCGTACCCCCAATCCTCAGGGGCAAAGCCCTGATCGGTCACCAAAATGCTCATGCCGCATCCTTTTTGGTTTGTGTCGCGCCATTTTCATCAAAATGGATGCCACATTCGATTTTATCAGTGTTGCGCCAACGTCCCGCGCGGATATCCTCGCCGATATTCACCTGCGTCGTGCAAGGCGCGCACCCGATCGAGGGATAGCCCTTGGCCACCAGCGGATGGCGCGGCAGATTGTTGTTGGCGATGTAGTCCTCCAGATCGTCACGACCCCAATGGGCCAGCGGATTGATCTTGATCCGATGGGTGTTTTCAGCCTCAAAGAACTCGATTTTCTGGCGCAGACCACCCTGATAGCGCTTGCGCCCCGTGACCCAAGCATCAAAACCGCTGAGACCCTTTTGCAACGGTTCGATCTTGCGCAAATGGCAGCAAGCATCAGGATCAAAGTGACGCAAAAGGTTATCGGGATCGCGCTGGAATATCTGGTCGCGCGGGGTGGTCAGACGGCGAATATCCGTCAGCCCAAAGGCTTCCGCCAGCGTTTCTTGGTAGTGTAGGGTCTCTGCAAACAGCAACTCGGTGTCGATAAACAAGACCGGGGTCGTGCGCTCCATGATCGAAATCAGGTGCAGCAACACGACCGATTCAGCCCCAAATGACGAGACCAGCGCGATCCTTCCCAGCATCGGATCGGCCAGCGCGTGGCTAAGGACCGACACCGCGCCATGATTGCGATAGCGCGCGTTAAGATCGGCAATGCGTTGACTGATCGGGGCAAGTGGAGCTTCAAGCGGCATTGGTTCGGGCCTCCTGCCCATAAAGGGCATTTTTGAATGGTGCCATTCCAAGACGTTGAAAAAGCGCGAGAAAACTCTCTGACGGATCAAAGCGCAGGGTAAGATAGGTGTCGATCAGGGTCTCAATCGCGGGCAATATCGCCTGCGCCGAGAACCCCGGCCCGACAGGTTTGCCAATCGCCGCATCCTCGGAGCCATCACCGCCAAGCGTGATCTGATAGCTTTCAACCCCGCCCTTCTCCAAGCCTAAAATCCCGATATGACCCACATGATGATGCCCGCAGGCATTGATGCAGCCGGAGATTTTGATTTTCAGCGGTCCGATGTCATGCTCGAGCTTCAGTTCGTCAAACCGCTTGGCAATGTCTTTGGCCACGGGAATGGAGCGCGCAGTCGCCAGATCGCAATAATCCATGCCGGGGCAGGCGATAATATCCGAGATCAGGCCGATATTGGCGGTGGCGAGACCGGCCTTTTTAAGCGTCGCGTGAACTGTCTTGAGATCGGATTTGGCCACATGCGGCAGGATGATATTTTGCTCGTGGCTGAAGCGTAGATCGTCATGGGAATAGGTCTTGGCCAGCTCCGCAATCACGCGCATTTGCGCCGAACTAATATCGCCGGGCGTGTCACCATGTTTTTTGAGCGAGACCGACACAATCGCATAATCGGGGTTCTTATGCCGGGCGGTATTGGTGTCGACGAAGGAGCGGAAAATCGGGTCGTTGGCAAGGGCCGCCTCAAAGCTGCCACTGCCGCCGGTTTTATAGGCGGGTGGGGTAAAATTACGCTCAATCTCGGCCAGCAAGACCTGATCTGCGCCGTCAAAATATGCCGATTGCTCCAAGAAACGCTGCTCGACCATGGCGCGGATGGTTTCGATCTTGTGCTCATGTACCGTGATCTTGATGCGAGCTTTGTACTTGTTGTCGCGTCGCCCGATCTGGTTGTAAACGGCCAGAACCGCCTCGATATAGGGCAGCAAATCCGCTTGGGGCAGAAACTCGCGGATCAAACGCGCGATCATCGGCGTGCGACCCAGACCACCGCCGATCAGCACGCGGTAACCGGGCGCGCCGCTGGCGTCTCTCACCAGTTGCAGGCCAATGTCATGAACCTTGATAACCGCGCGATCATGATCCGAGCCGGTCACCGCGAATTTGAATTTGCGCGGCAGGAAAGCAAACTCTGGATGATCTGCAAACCACTGGCGGATCAGCTCGGCGGTAGGGCGCGGATCGGCGATTTCATCAGCAGCCGCCCCGGCAAAATGGTCTGATGTAACCGCACGCACGCAATTGCCCGACGTTTGGGTCGCATGCATGTCAACCGCCGCCAGCGCGTCGAGAATATCGGGAACATCGCTCAGTTTGGGCCAGTTGAACTGGATATTCTGACGGGTGGTGATATGCCCGTAGCCTTGATCCCAACGATCCGCAATATCGGCCAGCGCGTGCATTTGGCGACTGTTAAGCGCGCCATAAGGCGCCGCCACGCGCAGCATATAGGCGTGCAGTTGCAGATAAAGCCCGTTCATCAGGCGCAACGGGCGAAACTCGTCCTCGGTCAACGCGCCGCTGATCCTGCGGGCAACCTGATCGCGAAACTGCTGGTTGCGGCGGGTCAGGAACGCACGGTCAAAATCGCTATACTGATACATTATTCACCTCGTAGCTGTGCGGCGTCGGCCTGTTTGCCCAAAAACCGGTTTGAAGGGCCGCTGGCGCGAAATCGTTCGCGCATATGTATCGGCTCAGGAGCGCCATTTTGGCCAAGGCGGGCATTGGTCAAAAACGCGCTGACGATCTGATCTTGTTGGGTTTCTGCTCGTGCCAAGGCAGCGTTCGCCGCGTCGTGATCTGTAAAAAGCCGCGCGTCGGCAAAGGCCCTTACCCAGTGTGCATCGTCGGACATATAGACCACATCGCCCTTGATCAGGTCATTGGCGGTCAGAACTTTGGACTGAAATCCAATGCGGGTTGGCTGTGCCATCGGCTTCTTCCTTTGGTTTGGAGCTGAGTAAACGCCCCGATCACGCCGCCAGTTTGCGCGCGCGCACCGACAGCAATCCTGCCGCGTCAAGCTTGCTCCATAACGGTCGCAACAGCGCCACCGGCACGTTGGGCAGGCGGATCGAAACACCTGCCGTGAGACGAATGGTGGAGTGGCCAAAAACCTCGGCCACATCGGCAATGAGGCGAAGCTGCGCAGGCGTGATCGCCGATTGCAGCGCGATGACTACCAGACGGTAACCGTTGCGGGCATGGGCGACGGTATAGCCATCGACAAAAGCGCGGAACTCGGGGTTTTGCGCATAGGCCAGATTATAGCGATCTTGTGGCAGATCAATGAGACGCGCGGGCTTTTCGGCTGGCTGGGGAATACGCGCGCGCTCATCGCGACTAATCGGCGTGTCAAACAGCACGCCTCCGCCGGGGGTGAAGCGCACGTCGCCTCGTGCCTCGCTCAGCGCAGCAATGGCGCGCAAGCTCTGCGGGGTTTGAATGTCGCTTTCGCTCTCTATGTTGAGTTCAGAGCGCAGGGTTTGATCTTCGCTTGGCACCACCTGAAGGTTGGCGCGTTGGCCGTGGGATTCGATCTGCATTGACATCTCCTGGGATGAGCGCCTGAGGCGTGTTATTCTCTGTCTATAATAGAATAATATTCTGAATAAATTGCTATATACCGATTGAAATAAGAAATAA
>CAYPUW010000153.1:0-5787 GCA_964413925.1 uncultured Rhodobacter sp.
GGGCGAAAATCCAGCTTCGATATTTTGTATCCGAAACCGCGAAATCCCCCCGAGCGAGATCATATAGCGCCCGTCGCCGGTTTCGGTAAACGCTACCACGCGACCAGCACAGCCGATCAAATGCAGACGCGGCTCGTCGCTTTCCGAGGGGCTTTCTATCGGTTGCACCATGCCGATCAGCCGGTGCGAGGTTTTCAGAACATCCTCGAACATCGCCAGATAGCGCGGCTCGAAAATATTCAGTGGCAGGCGCGTGCGCGGCAAAAGCAACGCGCGCGGCAACGGGAAGAGCGGGATATTTTCGGGCAGATCGGCGGGGTTGAACATGACCAGCAGCCTAGCGCGAAAATGCGTTTACGCAAATATCATTGACGAAAGTTTGCGCCGTCCGGTTAAAACAATCGGGTCTTTGCCGGGCAACGAGTCAAAAATCTTGAACAATTGCGCCTTGGCCGCGCCATCGTTCCACTCACGATCACGGCGAAACAGCTCCAGCAATTCATCGATTGCCGCCTCGTTATCGCCGGTTGCCGCCAAGGCCGTGGCCAACTCGAACCGGGCCTTGTGGTCGTCGGGATTGGCTGAAACAGTCTCGCGAAGCTCGCCCACGGGGCCAGCATCGGCAGCCGCTTCGGCCAGTTCGATCTGGGCGCGAATGGCAATGATTTGGGCAGATTCAGCGATTTCCTCAGGCACGTTTGCCAGCAATTCACTGGCTTTGTCCGCCTGATCCAGCGCCAGATGCGAGCGCACGAGACCAGCATAGGCCTGCGCGTTTGATCCGTCCTCGCCCAGTATCGCCGCGAAAGTTTCGGCCGCATCCACCGCCGCCCCTTCGGCCAGCATTTCTTCGGCGGCAGTCAGCGCATCTTCAAGACCGTCACCACCAGCAAGATCGGACATCTTTTTCACAAACTCTTTCACCTGCGCCGGAGTTTGATTGCCGACAAACCCGTCAACCGGCTTTCCGTCAGAAAAAGCATAGACCGCCGGGATCGACTGAATGCGCATCTGCTGGGCGAGTTGTTGGTTTTCGTCGATGTTGATCTTGACCATGCGAACCTTGCCGCCCGCTGCCTTGACCGCCGCCTCAAGCGCCGGACCAAGCGTTTTGCACGGACCGCACCACGGTGCCCAGAAATCGACGATGATCGGCATATCTTTGCTGCCCTCGATCACGTCCTCCATAAACGTGCGCTCGGTTCCGTCCGTGACCAGATCAACCCCGCCAGTATTTTCGCCAGTTCCAAGCATTTCATTCTCCTTTAAGCGCTGTTGCGCCCTATGTAGGAAGCCTTTGGGTGAGTCCCAAGAGGGCCGATGATTTTAGAGGTCAAATGTCGCGAAAATCGGCGCGTGATCGGAGGGTTTCTCCCACCCGCGCGCCTCGCGGTAAACCCGGCTGGAATGACCGGCGCTGGCAATGTCGCCAGTGGCCCAAACATGATCGAGCCGCCGCCCTTTATTGGCCGCATCCCAGTCGCGCGCGCGGTAAGACCACCACGAATAAACCGGCCCGTCGGGAATATCGGCGCGGGTCACATCGACCCAGTCGCCTGCCGCCTGCACCGCCGCCAGATGCGCGACCTCAATCGGGGTGTGGCTGACGACTTTCAGCAATTGTTTATGCGACCAGACATCATCCTCACGCGGGGCGATGTTCAAATCACCGACGAGAATTGATTTTTTCGGCGGTGCGTTGTGAAAATGGTCGCGCATCTCGGTCAGGTAATCGAGCTTTTGGCCGAATTTTTCGTTCTGCTCACGATCCGCAACATCGCCACCCGCAGGCACATAGAAATTATGGATGGTCACCCCGTTTTCAAGCTGGCCTGCGATATGGCGCGCATGACCAAGGGCGGCAAAATCAAACCGCGCGACCTCGACAATCGGCAGGCGTGACAGAATCATCACCCCGTTATAGCCTTTTTGACCATTGGCGAGCATGTGAGTATAGCCAAGAGCGGCGAACCCCTCGGTCGGGATTTTATCGACGGGTGACTTGCATTCTTGCAGGCACAAAACGTCAGGTGCTTGTTCTTTCAGCAATTTCAACACCATAGGCTCGCGCAAGCGCACCGAATTTATGTTCCAAGTGGCAAGTGTGAACGCCATGAAATTTCCCCTCTTGAGTTGTTGGCGGACCATAGGCGGCGAGCGGTCAGGCCGCAACCGGATGCACTAAACGGCAGATAAAAAAAGGCCCGAGCGCGATGCCCGGGCCGGTCAGTCAGGGAGAGTTCTTTTGTCAGGCGACCAGTCGATAGCCGCCGCTTTCGGTGACCAGAAGCCGCGCATTAGACGGATCAGGCTCGATCTTTTGGCGCAGACGGTAAATATGGGTCTCCAGCGTGTGGGTGGTGACGCCCGCGTTATAGCCCCAGACCTCGTGCAGCAGCACATCGCGCGCGACCACGCCGTCAGTGGCACGATAAAGAAACTTCAGAATGTTGGTTTCCTTCTCGGTCAGACGGATTTTCTTGTCCTCATCAGTGATCAGCATTTTGTTGGCCGGCTTGAACGTATATGGCCCAAGCTGGAACACCGCGTCCTCGGATTGCTCGTGCTGGCGAAGCTGGGCGCGAATTCGTGCCAGCAGCACCGGAAATTTGAACGGTTTGGAGATGTAATCATTCGCGCCCGCATCCAGACCAAGAATGGTATCGGCATCGGTGTCATGCCCCGTCAGCATCAAAACCGGGCATTTGACGCCCTGTTTGCGCATCAGGCGACAAAGCTCGCGACCATCCATATCGGGCAGGCCCACGTCCAGAATTACCAGATCGTAAATCGCCTCTTTGGCCTTTTCCAGACCGCGCGCACCATCTTCGGCTTCGAACACATCAAAGTCCTCGGTCAGCACCAATTGATCGGCCAGCGCTTCGCGCAGATCTTCGTCGTCATCCACCATCAGGATTTTCTTGACGTTCGCCATGTCTTCCCCTCCTTGTTTCTCTGCAATAAGAGATGTGGGTAAGGTCGCTCTGGAACAAGTTCCTTGCGCGACCTCTCACAGCCTCGTGTCGAAATTGAGGGAAATGTTTCATATTTCGTACCCTCGGGATATAGAAAACCGTCGAGTTGTAACAAAAGGACCGCCAACATGGCGCTGCGCCTAACTTCTGCTGAAAAGATCGCGCGCATGCGTGCGGAGCTGCGAATGGGCGTGGGGATTGTGCTGAGTAATGGCACATCGGCGGTTTTGGTCTGCGCTGCCGAGACCCTTTCGGATGCTCGATTTACTGATATTGCCGCGCTGAATTTGCCGCTCGTTTTGGCGATTACCGCGAGGCGGGCGGAAACTTTGTGCGCCCGCGCTTATGACGGCGATCTCGCGCGGCTTATGGTGCCAAGCGACGCCGATGTGAGCTGGATCAGGGACATTGCCGATCCGTCTGGCGATTTGATGTCGCCGATGAAAGGGCCGTGCAAGACACAGCGTACAGGCCCGGCGGATTTGCACCGCGCTGCGATTGCGCTTTGCAAACAGGCGCGGCTGTTGCCTGCTGCCTTGGTTTGCGAGCTTGATAATGGGGTCGATTTTGCCGCGCGGTTTGGTCTCGATCTGCTCAAGATATCCGGTGAGGGCGGCGCGCTCAACCAGCCTAGCCCCTTGGCCGAGGTCGCCTCTGCCCGCCTGCCTTTGTCGGTTTCCGAGGCGGGGCGGTTGCATATTTATCGCCCCGAGGATGGCGGGGAGGAGCATTACGCGGTTGAAATCGGTCGCCCGGATCGCGCCTCTCCGGTGCTTTGCCGCCTGCATTCTGCCTGCTTCACCGGCGATTTGCTCGGCTCGCTCAAATGCGATTGTGGCCCGCAACTGCATGCGGCGCTTGGCCAGATCGGACACGAAGGTCACGGTGTGTTGCTTTATCTTAACCAAGAGGGGCGCGGCATCGGGCTGGCTAACAAGATGCGCGCTTATTCGTTGCAAGATCAGGGTTTTGACACGGTCGAGGCCAATCACCGCCTTGGGTTTGAGGATGACGAGCGCGATTTTCGTGTCGGGGCAGAGATCCTCGCGCGCCTTGGGTTCTCGGCCGTGCGCCTGATGACCAACAATCCCAAAAAGGTGGCGATGATGGACGCGGCAGGCATGAAAGTGGTCGAGCGGGTGCCGCTGAGGGTTGGGCGAAACGCGCATAATTCCGACTATCTGGATGTTAAGGCGCGTAAAAGCGGGCATTTATTGTGACGCCACGGCGGGGCGATCTGGTGATCAGTGCATGGGGCGCGCGATTTCAGGGCCGCCGGTTTGCCTGCTCGATTGGCCCAAGCGGCATTGGCCAAAAACGTGGCGAAGGCGACGGGATTACGCCGATTGGCGCGTTTCAAATCATCGGCGGAGGGTACCGCGCTGATCGAGGAACACCGCCAGCCTCACCCATTCAGATGCAGCCAATCGGTCCCGCCGATATCTGGTCCGACGATGCGACCGACCCCGCCTATAATCACCGGCTCAGCGCGCGCGCCCATCCGTTTAACCATGAGCGGCTGTTTCGCGCCGATCATCTTTATGACGTTTTCGCCATTCTCGATTTCAACTGGCCGTTGGCGGTGCCGGGGGATGGCTCGGCGATCTTTTTGCACCACTGGCGCGCGCCGCGTCATCCGACAGCGGGGTGCATCGCGTTTGCGCCTCGTGTTCTTGGGTTTATTTTGGAACACTGGACCCCACACTCGCGGGTCGTCATCCGCTAACACGCGCGCCGAATATGGCCGAGCCGACGCGTATATGGGTCGCGCCAAAGGCGATGGCTTTTTCAAAATCGCTGCTCATGCCCATCGACAGACCGTCAAGGCCGTTGCGCTTGGCGATCTTGGCCAGAAGGGCGAAATGCAATGAGGCTTCTTCCTCCACAGGCGGGATCACCATCAGGCCGCGCAGTGGTAGATCGAGCGCGCGACATTCGGCGATGAACTGATCTGCCTCGCTTGGAATGACCCCGGCCTTTTGCGGCTCCTCTCCGGTGTTGATCTGGACGAACAACTCGGGACAGGCTCCGCGTGCCTGAACCTCGCCCGCCAGTTTGCGCGCTAGTTTAGGGCGATCAAGTGTGTGGATGGCGTCAAACAGATCGAGGGCTTGGCGCAGTTTGTTGGTTTGCAAGGGACCGATCAGGTGAACCTGAACGCCATCAAATCGCTGGCGAAACTCCGGCCACTTGCCTGCCGCCTCTTGCACGCGGTTCTCGCCAAACAGGCGCTGGCCCTCGTGCAACACCGCCTCAACCCGCGCGTTTGGCTGGACCTTGGAAACGGCAATCAGCGAGACCGCGCCCTCAGACCGACCAGCGGCAGTTTCGGCGGCGCGAACGCGGGTGTGAATATCGGCTAAGGGCATGACTTACCTCAAATTGATCTCTGTCCGTTATGGGCCAGACGGGGGAGGATAAGGAACCCCAAAAAGAAAAGAGCGGACCGAAGCCCGCTCTTTCCAATTCAAATAATCCGGTTGGATTAGAATTTGAACTTCACACCAGCGTCTGTAGTGGTGTTGCCACCAATAGAACGCGCGCTGACTGCAACGGTTGCGCCGCCACCCAGGCTTTGGGAGTAGGAAACACCGTAAACATTGCGTTGTGCGCCACCAGCGATTTGGTTGCCGCCAAAGACATACAATGTACCGCCGCCGATGCCGTAGGAAACAGTCGCTGTCGCGCCGGTTACGCCAAGGTCTGTCTGAGCGACATGAACACCGATGTTTGCGCTACCTGCGTCAAAGCTTACGCCCAACTGTGTGCCGCCGTTACCGCCGGTACCGTTGTCATAGGAAACGCCAACTTT
>CAYPUW010000154.1:0-5761 GCA_964413925.1 uncultured Rhodobacter sp.
TCGATCTGTGTTAAGATCTGCTATTCAGAAATTTTTCGAATTTGCACCGATACTATGTAAATATCAGTAAACATAGGGTGATTTTATTGGTGCACCCGGCGCGATTCGAACGCGCGGCCTCTGCCTTCGGAGGGCAGCGCTCTATCCAGCTGAGCTACGGGTGCGTGCGCTGGGTCTATACCGTCTCATGCAGGGTGGCGCAATCGCAAAGTCGGGGGGGCGATGTTGAGGGGGGGCGGGCTTGGCTGATGGTGTCTGTGGTTGCCAAGGGGCCGCTTCATGCCGCCTCAAATAACGCGTCAATGATCGGGCAGGCTGGCACATCTCCAAGCGAGCATTGGTTGGACATGGAGGTCAGCACCGTTTTCAACTTGCCAAGACGGGCCATTTTTTCGTCTATGGCCAGCAGGTGTTGCACGGTCATTTCGTGGATTTCTGCGCAGGAAAACTTGTGGCTATCCACCAGTTCCAGCAATGTGCGCACTTCGCGCAGGCTAAAGCCAAGCTCGCGGCATTTGCGCACAAAGGTCAGCCGTTTAAGCTGATCTTGGCTGAATTGTCGATATCCGCTGGCAGTTCGGTCTGGCTTTGGCATGATGCCGATACGCTCGTAATAGCGAATGGTTTCGATATTCACGCCGGTTTCGCGCGACAAAACACCGATCAAATAGCCTTTGTTGGATTCGGACTTATCCATGAAATGCCTCTAAACTCCGTAGTTACTACGGGGGAGTAGATACCGCGTCATCTGAGCCAAGGCAATCGGTAAAAAAAAGGTCTTGTGTCTGTAGTAACTACAGACCGTAGCTTGCGATCCGAATGATGCGTTCTGGCGCGGTCACCCTGTCCACAAACAAAAGCCAACCTACAAATGAGAGAGATATGAACGATAAAAAACTTCTGCGACGCGGGCTGATTGGCTCGGTCTTCGCGGCAATTTGCTGTTTCACCCCGTTGCTGGTGCTATTGGTGGCCGGGGCCGGATTGTCGGCGCTGGTCGGCTGGCTTGATTATGGGCTGTTCCCGCTGTTGTTTGCATCACTTGGCGTGGTGGCCCACGCATTGTGGCTTCAGGCTGGCAAGCCGGGCCGCTGTCCGAAAAACCTGATTATCGTCGTTATCGTGGTGTTGTCGGTCTTGTTGATCTGGCTTGAGTTCCGCTTTGCGCTGCGCATCTCGGTCGCAGCCGCGCTGAGTGTAGCACTTTACGCCGTTTGGCTGAAACGCGTATCCCAAGCCCCGTCGGCGGCAACAAAAACAAACTGAAATGGCTATGAAAAGGCTAACCTCATGACAAATATTCACGAAATAACACCCAACGCCCCCTATGATCTTATTGTCATCGGCGCCGGCTCGGCCGGGTTCTCGGCTGCTATCACCGCTGCCGATGCGGGCAAGCGCGTGGCGCTGGTTGGTTACGGCACCATCGGCGGCACCTGCGTCAACGTGGGTTGTGTGCCGTCAAAGTTTATGATCCGCGCCGCTGAAACCCTACACGGGGCCAAGGTCGCCAGCCGTTTTGCCGGAATAAAAGCCAGCGGCGAGATCGACGACTGGGCAGCCTTGGTGCAGGCCAAACGCGATCTGGTCGGCGCGTTGCGACAAAAGAAATACGCCGATATCTTGCCACAATATGCGGGCATCACCTATCTGGAAGGGGCTGCCCGTCTTGAGGGGGAGAGCGTGCGCGTGGGGGCAAGTTTGCTTATGGCACCCACGATCCTGATCGCCACGGGCGGTCGTCCTTTCACGGCAGCAATCGAAGGCATCAAGGATGTGGAGACGCTGGACAGCACCTCGTTGCTGGAGATGGACACGCTGCCCGATAGCCTGACGGTGCTGGGCGGCGGCTATATCGGCGTTGAACTGGCGCAGGTGATGGCGCGTCTGGGGGTGAAGGTTACCATAATTTGCCGCTCGCGCCTGTTGCCGGCTTGCGAACCCGAAGTGTCCGAGGCCCTGGCCGAGTCGTTTCGCGCCGAGGGGATCGCGCTGGAATGTGGCATCACCTATGACGCCTGCCGTCAAAGCGGTGATGGCGTGACAGTTGCAATCCGGCGCGGTGGGGACAGGTTGGAAATCACCTCGCAAAAGCTGTTTGTTGCCACTGGACGGCGGGCAAACACTGATGACATGGGGCTGCAAGAGGCGGGTGTCGCGCTTGATCAGAGTGGCGCCATCAAGGTCAACGACGAGATGCAGACCAGCAAGCCGGGCATTTATGCGGCGGGCGACGTCACGGATCGCGATCAGTTCGTTTATATGGCCGCTTTCGGGGCCAAGGTGGCGATTAACAACGCACTCGGGCTTGCAGCGATGCGTTATGACAACACGACCATGCCTTGGGTGGTGTTTAGTGACCCGCAAGTGGCCGGTGTTGGCTTGAGCGAAGCGCAAGCGCGCGATGCGGGCTATGAGGTGAAAACGTCGGTTCTGGGGCTAGAAAACGTGCCGCGCGCGCTGGCGGCGATGGATACGCGCGGGCTGATCAAGCTCATCGCCGACGCCAAAACCGACCGCCTGCTCGGGGGGAGCATCATTGCGCCCGAAGGCTCGGACACGATCCAGACATTGGCGATGGCGCTGAAGTTTTCGATGACCACCAAGGCTCTGGGCGAGACGATATTCCCCTATCTCACCACCGTCGAAGGGCTGAAACTGGCGGCGCAAACTTTCGAAATCGACGTGGCCAAGCTTTCGTGCTGCGCTGGATAAACGGCCAAAAGGCACGGGGCTGGCCGACAGGTTGGCCGGCCCTCGCAAGTCAATGACAGAGGCTTATCGCCATATTGGAACATCGACGATAGACGGTGCAGATCGCCGGATTTGGCCTCCTGTTGCGGTCAATCCGGGATATTTTGCATCAGATCGGCCAGCGCCAAAAGCTCCTGCCCCTGCCCACCGATAACTGCGACCGAAGCGTTCCGACGGGCCACGTCGTCCTTGTTTTGCGAAAGCTTCCACGTTCCCGTCACCGTCTCAAACCTCATGCGCACGGGCTGGATCATGCGCTGAAGCCGTTCAAAAACCGCGCCATCAAGCTTGTCTATCAGCCATTCCGGCTTGGGCAAAAGGCGCGTCTCAAACTGGTGTGACAGCTCCGCAAGATGGCTTCTGAGCGTATTTTTAGCGCGCAGTTCCAACCTTCCGCGAATATGTACCGCCACATAATTCCAAGTGGGCACCTGATCCTCAACCCCGTACCAGTCCGGCGAAATATAGCCATCCGGGCCGGACACCATCAAAACTGCCGCAATATGCGCTGACTTGCCAAGCGCGCTCAGGATCGGGTTTGAGCGGACCAAATGCGCGTCAAGAGTTGCATTATCTGCGTCCAGAACAAAGGGAATGTGGCTGGCAATCGGCCCGTTTTCGCCATTGATCGACAAAATACCAAAGCCCCTTTCACGGGCAAAATCAAGGTTTCGCGTGCGTGGCGGTGTTCTAAATGCGAGGTTTGGATGCATGGTTTGCTCTTATTCTGGCTGAGAAGGAAACAGGGTCGGGAGATCCCCCGCCCGCCAACGCGGGTATTTCTCCATGATGGCATTAAAACGTTTGCTATTGATGAACATGCCAAGCCAATGCTGCAATTGCGGCCAAGGCTGGGCGTCAAACCACGACCGCTCCACATTGGCAAACTGGCGAATAAACGGGGCGATTGCCATGTCGGCGAGGGTGTTTTGCTGGCCGCAGAGGTAGGGCGTTTTGGTCAAAATCGCATCAAGCTCGGCCAACATACTTGCCGCTTGATCGCGCGCCAGCACCGCCGCCTCGCCGCTGGAATATTTATAGCGGTCAAGCTTGGGCTTAAACTCCAGATCCATGCGCGAGATCAGCGCCAGCGCCTCGGCGCGACCAACCAGCCAGCCTTCAGGGTCCGCGCGCTCCAGCGCCCACAGCATAATATCAAGGCTTTCGGCAATCACCTCTGCGCTCTCGTCAAGCAGCATCGGCACGGTTCCGTCAGGCGATTTCGCCAGAAACTCCGGCGCTTTGTCGCGCAAAACGATCTCGCGCAACTCGCACTTGATACCGCTTGAGCGAACCGCCAAACGCGCGCGCATGGCGTAGGGGCAGCGGCGAAAGGAATAAAGGATCGCTGGGCGCATCTGTTGGCTCACGCAGTTAACATGCCGCCATCATGGCCGGTAATCTCGGCGCTGACAATCCGGCCCACCGGCTGATCTGTGGCAAAACTGACCGGCGCAAAGCCCTCTGTGCGCCCCATGCGGGGGTTTTCGGTCAGAATCCGGTGGGTTTTGCCAAGCTGTGCCGCCTGATAACGTGCGATTTGCGCCGCCCCAAGCGTACGCAACCGCCCGGCCCGCGTGCGAATAATTGCGCGATCCACCTGTGGCATCCGGGCCGCAGGCGTGCCTTGGCGGATCGAATAAGGGAACACATGCAGCCATGTGAGATCACACTCGGTCACCAGCTTTAGCGAGTTTTCAAACATCGCCTCGGTCTCGGTAGGAAATCCCGCGATGATGTCCGCGCCAAACACGATATCGGGGCGCAAAGCGCGCAGCTCGGCGCAAATCCTGATCGCATCACCGCGCAAATGACGGCGTTTCATCCGCTTGAGGATCATGTCGTCGCCTGCTTGCAACGACAGATGGAGATGGGGCATCAGACGTGCTTCAGAGCTGATCAGATCGAATAATTGCGCGTCAACCTCGATCGAGTCAATCGACGAAATCCGCAAACGCGGTAGGTCCGGCACGCGCCTCAGCACCAGATCAATCAGCGCACCAAGCTTGGGCGCGCCATCCAGATCCGCCCCCCAGCTGGTCATGTCAACGCCAGTTAAGACCACCTCGTTAAAGCCCTTGGCCACCAGCCGCGTCACCTGCTCGACCACCACATCAGCCCCGACCGAACGCGAATTCCCACGCCCGTAGGGGATAATACAGAAGGTGCAGCGATGATCGCAGCCGTTCTGGATTTGCACATAGGCCCGCGCGCGGGTGCCAAAACCGTCGATTTTAGGGCTGAGCGCCGCCTTGACGGTCATGATATCGCGCACTTGCAAACGCTCCTTGATCGCCCCTGCGGCCAGATCGGACCAAGTTTGCGGCTTGAGTTTTTCATGGTTGCCAACCACCAGATCAACCTCGTCCATGGCCAGAAAAATCTCCGGCTCCACCTGCGCCGCGCAGCCCGTCACCACGATTTTACGCTCGGGATGCTCGCGCCTGAGTCGGCGGATTTTCTGCTTGGCCTGACGCACTGCCTCGGCGGTAACGGCGCAGGTATTAACCACGATTGTGTCGCTCAGTCCCGCCTCTTGACCAAGCGCGCGCATGGCCTCGCTCTCGTAAGCGTTGAGGCGACAGCCGAGCGTTTCAAATTCCGGCGCGGCCCCGCTCATGTCAGTCCCCGAAGGAATTTAGCGGTGAAAACCCCGTCAAACACATGCGCGGTCGGGCCGGAGAGCCACACGCCGTCGTCGCGCCAGTCGATCTCTAGCTGCCCGCCATCGACGTTGACGGTGCAGCTGCGCGAGGTCAGCCCACGGCGCGCCGCCGCCACCACGCTGGCGCAGGAACAAGAGCCGCTGGACAGGGTCACCCCGACCCCGCGCTCCCAAATCCGCAGGCGAAGCTCGGTGTTTGACAGCACCTCCACCACTTCGACATTGGTGCGCTCGGGGTAAAGCGGGTGGGTCTCTGTCGCCGCCCCCAAGGCCTCCAGATCAGCCGCCTCGGCGTCATCGACGAAAAACACGCAATGAGGATTGCCCATGCCAAGCGCCACC
>CAYPUW010000155.1:0-5733 GCA_964413925.1 uncultured Rhodobacter sp.
ATCTGGTTGCCGATGGCGGCATCATGGACCTCTGGGTTCGCGAAGCGCGCCTGTTCAAATACGGCTCTGGTACCGGCACCAATTTTTCCTCTCTTCGCGCGGCGAACGAAAGCCTTGCTGGTGGCGGAAAGTCCTCGGGTTTGATGTCATTTCTTAAAATCGGTGACCGCGCCGCAGGCGCAATCAAATCCGGCGGTACAACCCGACGCGCCGCCAAAATGGTGATCTGCGACATGGATCACCCGGATATCGAGGAATTCGTTAACTGGAAGGTTAAGGAAGAGCAAAAGGTTGCTTCGCTGGTTGCTGGCTCTAAAATGCACGAACAACAGCTTAACCTGATCTTTGGCGCAATCCGTGATTGGGATGGCAAAGAAGACGATGCCTTTGATCCAAAGGTTAACACGGGCTTGAAGGCAGCAATTCGCTCGGCGAAAAAGGTCTCTATACCAGAGACTTATGTCAATCGAGTGTTGCAATATGCCAAGCAAGGGTACGAGTCGATCGAGTTTCCCACCTATGATACAGACTGGGATTCAGAGGCGTATTTGACGGTTGCAGGGCAAAATTCCAACAACTCGGTTCGGGTTACAGATGCGTTTTTGCAGGCGGTGAAGGACGACACGGATTGGGCCTTGATCCGGCGTACCGACGGAAAAGTCGCCAAAACAGTCAGGGCACGCGAGTTGTGGGACGATGTGGGCCATGCCGCTTGGGCCTGCGCTGATCCGGGCATCCAGTTTCACGACACGATCAACGCGTGGCATACCTGCCCGCAGGATGGTGAAATTCGCGGCTCAAACCCTTGTTCTGAATACATGTTTTTGGACGATACTGCCTGTAACCTCGCGTCGATGAACCTGTTGATGTTTCAGAGGGACGGAAAATTCGCCGCCGAAGACTACATGCACGCAACCCGTCTGTGGACGTTGACGCTGGAGATTTCGGTGCTGATGGCGCAGTTCCCATCGCGCGAAATTGCCAACTTGTCGTATAAATTCCGCACGCTCGGATTAGGATATGCCAATATTGGCGGCTTGTTAATGAATATGGGCTTAAGTTACGACAGCATTAAGGGACGGGCTATGTGCGGCGCGCTGACCGCGCTGATGACCGGCGTTTCTTATGCTACGTCGGCTGAAATCGCCCGTGAGCGCGGCGCATTTCCCGGCTATGAAAAAAACGCCGAGGATATGTTGCGGGTGATCCGAAATCACCGGCGCGCGGCTTATGGCGAGACCAAAGATTATGAGGGATTGTCGGTTTTGCCGGTGCCGCTGGATCACGCCTCTTGCCCGGATCAAGAGATCGTCACGCTGGCGCGCGCCAGTTGGGACGAGGCGCTCAGGCTTGGAGAAAAGCACGGATTTCGCAACGCTCAGGTCAGCGTGATCGCCCCGACCGGCACCATCGGCTTGGTGATGGATTGCGACACCACGGGCATCGAGCCTGATTTCGCGCTGGTCAAATTCAAGAAACTCGCGGGTGGCGGTTACTTCAAAATCATCAACCGATCCGTGCCTGCGGCCCTTGAGACACTGGGTTATGCGCCAAACCAGATCGAGGAAATCGTCGCTTATGCGGTGGGTCATGGCTCGCTTGGCAATGCGCCGGGGATCAATCACACGTCCTTGCTGGGTCACGGTTTTGGCCCCGCAGAGATCGACAAGATCGAGGCGGCTCTGCCTTCGGCTTTTGACATCCGGTTCGTGTTTAACCAATGGACTTTGGGCGAGGATTTTTGCCACGGCACCCTTGGCATTCCCATGGCCGAGCTGAATAATCCCGGTTTTGACTTGCTGCGTCACCTTGGTTTCACTCGCCAGCAGATCGAGGCGACCAATAATCACGTCTGCGGAGCGATGACGCTCGAAGGCGCTCCGCATCTCAAAGAGAGCGATTACGGTGTGTTTGATTGCGCCAATCCTTGTGGCAAAACCGGCAAGCGTTTTTTGGGGGTCAACAGCCATATCTTGATGATGGCGGCTGCACAAAGCTTTATTTCCGGCGCAATTTCAAAGACCATCAACATGCCCAACGACGCCTCAATCGAGGATTGCAAGGACGCGTATGAGTTTTCGTGGTCCTTGGGGGTCAAGGCCAATGCGCTTTATCGCGACGGTTCCAAGCTGAGCCAGCCATTGTCGTCGGCCTTAATCGAGGATGACGAGGAGCTTGAGGAGTTGTTAACCTCAAACGCCCCGACCGGCGAAAAAGTTAAGGCGTTGGCGGAAAAGATCGTCGAAAAAATCGTGATCAAAGAGATCATCCGCTCGCAGCGCCACAAGCTGCCCTCGCGGCGCAAGGGATATACCCAAAAGGCAATCGTTGGCGGGCATAAGGTCTATTTGCGCACCGGCGAATATGAAGACGGCAAGATCGGCGAGATTTTCATCGACATGCATAAAGAGGGCGCTGGCTTTCGCGCCATGATGAACAATTTTGCCATCGCGGTCTCTGTCGGGCTGCAATACGGGGTGCCGCTGGATGAATTTGTCGAGGCGTTTACCTTCACGCGGTTCGAGCCAGCTGGCATGGTTCAGGGCAATGATAGTGTCAAGAATGCGACCTCAATTCTGGATTATATCTTCCGCGAACTGGCGATTTCCTATCTTGATCGCACCGATCTGGCCCATGTGAAACCGACAGGTGCCAGCTTTGACGAGCTTGGTCGGGGCGACGAAGAAGGGCGACCAAATTTTGGTGAAGTGTCTGGTTCTGCCGCCTCCAAGTCGATCGAAATGATCCGGCAAGTGTCGTCCTCTGGCTATTTGCGCAAGCGGTTACCGCAAGAACTGGTGGTGCTGCAAGGGGGCATGAACAGTATCCTTGGTGGACAAAATGCCGGGACAAATACCGCCTCAGATCCGGTCGGTGCCTTGGCGTCGCTGGTTCCAGAGACGAAGCAGGCGGTCAAATCGACGCCAGTGTTTTCAAGCGGGCTTGATGCGCGAACGAAGGCGAAAATGCAAGGATATGAAGGGGATAGCTGTGGCGAGTGTGGAAATTACACCCTGGTTCGCAACGGCACCTGTATGAAGTGCAACACCTGCGGGGCGACCAGCGGGTGTAGCTAAGGGGGTGGTGATGCCCCAAACATCGGAGCGCTCGTTTTTTGTGCGCAACCCGGACAAAAAGAATACCCGGGCGGCGAATATCCAAGCCGTCGCCCAGGCTTCAGAGACGGGTGCGCTCGTCTCTAAGCGTTCAGGCCGCAGGCAATAAACCGAGCGGTGAAATGATGAGCCTGAAACGTGAAACTGGGCGGGGGAGACCCCGCCCTTTTTATTTACCAAGCTGGTTTGGGGGATCTGGTCCTAAAAGGACGCGATCAATTCCCGCGCAGCATTGCGGCGACCCCGGTTCGGGCGATTTCTGCGAGGCCGAGTGGGCGCATCAGATCGACAAACGCATCGATTTTACCGGGCGTGCCGGTGATCTCAAACACAAAACTCTCAAGCGTCGTATCAACTACGGAAGCACGGAAAATTCCCGCCAACCGCATGGCCTCGACCCGCTTCTCGCCGGTTCCAGAGACCTTGAGCATCGCCAACTCGCGCTCAACCGAGGGACCTTCGACGGTCAGGTCATGGACCTCATGGACTGGCACAATTCGAGCCAGTTGCGCCTTGATTTGAACGATAACCGAGGGCGTGCCGGTGGTCACAATGGTGATACGCGACAGATGGCCGTGATGATCGACCTCGGCCACGGTCAGGCTCTCGATATTATAGCCGCGCCCGGCGAACAGGCCGATCACCCGCGCCAAAACACCGGCTTCGTTGTCAACCACGACGGCGAGGGTGTGGGTCTCGATGGTGGTGCCAAGCGGGCTGTGCAAATCATAAGCACTTTTACGGGACGCGCCTTTTTTAAGCGATAAAGCGTTCATGTTTCTCTCCTTATACCAGCACCGCGCCGTCGCCGGAAATGGCGTCGGTAACAGGCCCGTCCCCCAGCAACATTTCGTTATGCGACTTGCCCGACGGGATCATCGGAAAACAGTTTTCGTGTTTTTCAACCAGACAATCGAAAATAACCGGCCCGTCATATTTCAGCATTTCATTGATCGCATCATCAAGATTTTTAGGATCGTCACACCGAATTCCCTTGGCCCCGAAGGCCTCGGCCAGCTTAACGAAATCAGGTAACGATTCTGACCATGAGTGCGAATACCTTTCGCCATGCAAAAGTTGCTGCCACTGTCGAACCATGCCAAGGCGTTCATTATTAAGGATAAATTGCTTTACCGGCAGGTTAAATTGTACCGCCGTTCCCATCTCTTGCATGTTCATCAAGAACGACGCATCGCCCGCAATGTTAACAACCAAGGCGTCGGGATGGGCCACTTGCACGCCGATTGAGGCGGGCAAACCGTAGCCCATCGTGCCAAGCCCGCCCGAGGTCATAAAGCGGTGAGGGTCCTCAAAGCCGAGATATTGCGCCGCCCACATCTGGTGCTGGCCAACTTCGGTTGTGATGTAACGATCCGCTTCCCGCGTCAGCTCCTCAAGCCTTTGCAAGGCATGCTGAGGCTTGATTGTGGTGTTTGAATTGGTAAAGGCGAGGCAATTTATCCCGCGCCAATCGTTAATTTTGGTCCACCAATCCTTGACGCTGGCCGCATTAGTTTTGCGCCCGCGCGACTTCCACAGCCGCAGCGCATCCTCTAAAACATGGCCCACATCGCCGAGAATCGGGATGTCCACATGGATGACTTTGTTGATCGAGGAGGCATCAATATCAATATGCACCTTTGTTGATCCCGGCGAAAACCCGTCGATGCGTCCGGTAATCCGGTCATCAAACCGCGCGCCCACATTGATCATCAGGTCGCAATCATGCATGGCCAAATTGGCCTCATAGGTTCCGTGCATACCCAGCATGCCCAGCCACGAGGTGCCCGAGGCCGGATATGCGCCCAATCCCATCAGGGTCGAGGTGATGGGAAATCCGGTTCCGGCCACAAATTCACGCAGCAACTGACACGCGCCAGTGCCGGAATTGATCACGCCACCGCCGGTGTAAAACACGGGTCGCTCGGCGGTCTCAATAGCTTCAACCAACGCAGTGATCTCGTCAATATCGCCTTTGAGTTGCGGCTGATAATGGCTGATTTCGGCCTTGTTCGGGCCGACGTAAGTGCCAGTTGCGAATTGTACGTCCTTGGGAATATCCACCAAAACCGGCCCCGGACGACCGGATGTCGCCACGTGAAACGCCTGATGGATGGTCTGGGCCAGCTTATCTGTGTCCTTCACCAACCAGTTATGTTTGGAGCAGGGGCGGGTGATGCCGACCGTATCGGCCTCTTGAAACCCGTCAGTGCCAATCATGAATGTGGGCACTTGCCCCGACAGAACCACCATCGGGATTGAGTCCATCAGCGCGTCTGTCATGCCGGTCACAGCATTGGTCGCTCCCGGTCCTGATGTCACCAAAACGACCCCCGGTTTTCCCGTAGAGCGAGCATAGCCTTCGGCGGCGTGGGTCGCGCCCTGCTCATGGCGAACCAGAATGTGGCGAATGTCGTTTTGCTGGAAAATCTCGTCATAAATCGGCAGCACGGCGCCACCGGGATAGCCAAACACGGTATCCACACCCTGATCCTTGAGGGCCTTTAGCACGATCTGCGCGCCGGTCATCTGACGGGTCATTTCAGTGTCTCCAATTGCTGTTCCATTGATCCTGTCCTGACATAAAAAAACCCCCGAAAAGAGGGGGCATGGGCAT
>CAYPUW010000156.1:0-1819 GCA_964413925.1 uncultured Rhodobacter sp.
GTTTGAGACCGACGAGGGCAACTATATCCTCGATTTCCACCTGCGCCACATAGCCGAGCCACGAAAACTGGCGCTGATCCTCAATCAAATCCCCGGCGTGGTTGAAAACGGCCTGTTCATTGATATCTGTGATACCATTGTCATCGGATACGGCGACGGAAATGTGGAAGTGCGCGACATCAATGCCGGCACAATCGAGCACGAGCGGATCGACGTAATAGAACGGGACAACCTGTTTGCGGATATATCGGAATAAATGAATGACATTTGACTATGACCTCTTTGTCATCGGCGGCGGCTCCGGTGGGGTGCGGGCTGGACGACTGGCGGCAAGCGATGGCTTCAAGGTCGGGCTGGCCGAGGAATACCGCATGGGCGGCACCTGCGTTATTCGCGGCTGTGTTCCCAAAAAACTGATGGTTTACGCCGCACAGTTTTCCGAAGCGTTCGAGGATGCCAAGGGATTTGGCTGGCGCGGCTCGGAATGTGCGTTTGACTGGGGTCGGCTGAACGGTGCCATGCACGAGGAGATCACCCGTCTGGAGGCGATTTACCGCAAAAACCTCGGCGGAGCCGGGGTCGAGGTGTTTGACACCCGCGCGATGCTGGTGGATGCCCATACGGTAGAACTGGCCACGGGCGAGATGTTTACCGCCAAGCACATCCTTGTTGCGGTTGGCGGACGACCCTTCGTGCCAGAGGTTCCCGGCTCGGACCTTGCCATCACCTCAAACGATATTTTCCTGATGGATGAGCAGCCCAAAAGCATTTTGATTGTTGGCGGCGGCTATATTGCGTGCGAGTTTGCCGGTATCCTCAACGGCCTTGGCACACAGGTGACGCAATTTTATCGCGGCGCTCAAATCTTGCGCGGGTTTGACGACGAGGTGCGTGGACATGTGGCCTATGAGATGATCCGCAAGGGCATCACCCTCAGCCTCGGGACCGACGTAAAGTCGATCGAGAGGGTGGGTAAAATTCTGCAAGTAAAATGCACCAATGGCGGGCTGACCGAGGTTGACTGCGTGCTTTACGCCACGGGCCGCGTTCCCAATACCGCCAGTCTGGGACTGGAGGCCGCAGGGGTGGAGACCGGGCGCAAGGGTAAAATCGTGGTCGATGATTACTCGCAAACCAACATCCCTTCGATCTATGCGGTCGGGGATGTGACCGACCGGGTCAACCTGACGCCGGTTGCCATCCGCGAGGGTGCGGCCTTTGTCGATACGGTGTTCAGGGACAAGCCGACCAAGGTTGATCACGAAAACATCCCGACGGCGGTGTTCACCCAGCCGGAAATCGGCACCTGCGGCCTAAGTGAAGAGGACGCCTGCGAGGCTGAACCGATCGAGGTTTACCGCTCGATCTTTCGCCCGATGATGCATATCCTCGCCGAAAAACCCGAGCAGATGCTGATGAAAATAATCGTCAGCCAGAAAACCCGACGGGTTCTCGGGGTGCATATCGTCGGCCACGCCGCCGCTGAAATGATCCAGCTTGTCGGCATTGCCATCAAGATGGGTGCAACCAAAGAGGACTTTGACGCGACCATGGCCCTGCACCCCTCGGCCGCCGAAGAACTGGTCACAATGAAAGAGCCGACCCTGCGCGAGTAACCAAATAGGTTGATCGGTCGGGTTGATAAGATCACGCCTACTCCCCAACTGACGGGGTTAAGGTGTGTGTGAAACGAACATTAGGAAGGACAGTTAGTCATATGGCTGGCAATAACAGTGGCGGTCCCTGGGGCGGCGGCGGAAATAATGGCGGCGGCAATAACGGCGGCCATAACGGCGATGACCGTGGTGAAAACCGTGGT
>CAYPUW010000156.1:1919-5725 GCA_964413925.1 uncultured Rhodobacter sp.
ACCGTGGTGAAAACCGTGGTAGCAATCATGGTGGAAACCGTGGCGGCAATCAGGGTGGTGGTCGCGGTCCCGATGGCCCGCAAATCCCCGAGATCGAAGAGATCGTCCGCAAAGGCCAAGAGCAACTTCGCGTTCTCATGGGCGGTCGTGGTGGCTCTGGTCGTCCCGGTGGTGTTGGTGGTCCAAACATAGGGCGCGGCACAATTGGCCTTTTGGTGCTGGCGCTGATCGCCGCATGGCTCTACGCCTCGTTTTACTCTGTTAAGCCCGATCAGAAATCGGTCGAGCTGCTGTTTGGCAAATATTACGCCACCGGCGATCCGGGTCTCAATTTTGCCCCTTGGCCGGTCATGTCCAAAGAGGTTCTCTCGGTCTCGGGCGAACGGACCGAGGATATTGGCGCCAACACCGGCTCGCGCGCGTCGCAAGGCCTGATGCTGACTGGCGACGAGAATATCGTCGATATTGATTTTCAGGTGGTCTGGAACATCACGGACCCGGCGCAATACCTGTTTAATCTCGCCAATCCGGTCGTGACCATTCGCGCCGTATCCGAAAGCGCTATGCGCGAGATCATATCGCGCTCAAAGCTTGCCCCGATCCTCAACAAGGATCGCGGTCTCATTAGCGCCGAGTTGCAAACTTTGGTGCAGGGCACGCTGGACAGCTATAAATCCGGCATCAATATCGTGCGTATCAACTTTCAACGCGCCGACCCACCTAAAGAGGTGATCGACTCGTTCCGCGAGGTCCAAGCGGCCGAGCAAACTCGCGATACCTTGCAAAAACAGGCCGATGCCTACGCCAATAAAGCGGTAGCTGCCGCGCGTGGTGAGGCGGCCCAGCTTGGCCAAGAGGCCGAGGGCTATCGTGCCCGCGTCATCAACGGAGCCGAGGGCGAGGCCAGCCGTTTCAGCTCAGTTTACGCCGAATATGCTAAAGCGCCTAAAGTCACGCGCAAACGGCTCTATCTAGAGACGATGGAGAAGGTGCTTGGCTCGGTTAAAAAGGTGATCATTGACGAGAAAGCCGCCGGTCCCAACGGGGTCGTGCCTTATTTGCCGCTGAGCGAACTCAAATCAGGAGTGACCAAATAATGAAACGTGCAACCTATATTCTGCCGGTGCTTGTGGTCATTCTGTTTGTGATCAGTTCATCGGTTTATACAGTTGACGAGCGTCAAAAAGCGCTGGTGCTGCAATTTGGTAAGGTCAAGGCGGTCAATGAAACTCCCGGTCTGGCCTTCAAAATCCCGTTCATTCAGAACGTGGTCAAATATGATGGCCGCATCCTGTCGCTCGATACCAAGGCGTTGGAGATCACGCCGCTGGATGATCGCCGGCTGGTGGTCGATGCTTTCGCGCGCTGGCGGATTTCCGACATCGTGCGGTTTAGAAGAGCGGTTGGCACCGGCGGCACGGCACTTGCCGAGCGTCGGCTTGACCGCATTCTCGATGCCTCCATTCGTCAGGTTTTGGGCTCGGTGACTTCGGGCGCAATTCTGTCGGCGGATCGGGTGGCCTTGATGAACCAAATCCGCGATGCCGCGCGCAAGGAGGCCGAGTCTCTTGGGGTCGAAGTGATTGACGTGCGCATCAAACGCGCCGATTTGCCCTCGCAAAACCTTGACGCCACCTTCGCGCGGATGCGTGCCGAGCGGCAGCGTAAAGCGGCCGACGAAATCGCCCGTGGTAACGAGGCCGCGCAAAAGCTGCGCGCCCAAGCCGACCGTACCGTGATCGAGACCACCTCCGAGGCGCGCAAAAAGGCCGACATCATTCGTGGTCAGGCCGACGCCAAACGCAACGCGATCTTTGCCAAAGCCTATGGTCAAGACCCCGAGTTCTTCGCCTTTTATCGCTCGCTTGCCGCTTACGAGGCCGCGATGAAGTCGGATAACACCACCATGGTGATCAGCCCCGATAGCGAGTTTTTCAACTATCTGAACTCGGCGACCGTTAAATGATCACCGCTCTGCTGACCGGGCTTGGCCTTGTCGCTGTTATCGAGGGGCTGGCGCTTGCGCTGGCCCCTTCGCGCATAGAGGATGCTCTGGTGCTGCTTTTGAAACTCGATGTCAGAACCCGGCGCTTGATGGGGTTGGTCGCCGTGGCGGTCGGGGTGCTGATTGTCGGCCTCGTTCGCTTCGTGAGCGGCTGAAAGCGAAATAATGCAATGCCTGTGGCGTAATAATGCATAAATGCCGAAAACCAGTAACAGGCGGTTTCACGCGCATTTGAGATTTCGTAACAGGGATTGCATTGAAACTGCTTGGCAAAAGGGTGACTTATAAGGGGTTCGGTGCTGTAATTTTACAGGCCGCTAAATCGACAAAAACGCAGTATGGAGGAATTTTCCCATGAAGACCAAAGCTTTGGTGCTTCTGAACCCACAACAATCATCTTCCCGCGCCCTGATGGCGCTTGTATTCGGCCTGGCTCTGGTCATGGCCCAAGCCCTCGCCGCTCATGCCCGAGCGGCCCCGGAAAGTTTCGCCGACCTGTTTGCAAAAGTAAGCCCGGCGGTTGTTAACATCACCACGACAACTACCATCGCGGCAAGTATCACGCCACCTCTCACCGCGCCCAAAGGCTCGCCTTTCGAGGATTTGTTTCGTGATTTTCTCAACCGGCAAAATGGTCAAAACGGCCAAAACGCCCCAACCGCTCCGCGCCGTGCCACCGCACTTGGTTCCGGTTTTATCATCTCCAAGGATGGTTATATCGTTACCAATAACCATGTGATTGCCGATGCGGACGAGGTGCGTATCGAGCTGTTTAATGGTGGCAATCTCAAGGCACGGGTCGTGGGTTTCGACCTCAAAACCGACATCGCGCTGTTGAAAGTCGACAGCAAAACACCGCTGCCTTTCGTGCAGTTCGGCGATAGCGATCGCTCGCGGGTTGGTGACTGGGTCATGGCTATGGGTAATCCGCTGGGGCAGGGGTTCTCGATCTCCGCCGGGATTATCTCGGCGCGAAATCGCGCGCTTCGTGGCACTTATGACGACTTCATCCAGACCGATGCGGCGATCAACCGGGGCAATTCCGGTGGGCCGCTGTTTAATATGGATGGCGAAGTTATCGGTGTGAACACGGCCATTCTGTCGCCAAATGGCGGCGGCTCGATCGGCATTGGTTTCTCCATGTCCTCGGCCGTGGTTTCCAAAGTGGTCGCCCAACTCCAGAAATACGGCGAGACCCGTCGCGGTTGGCTTGGCGTTCGCATTCAAGATGTCTCCCCTGACATGGCCAATGCGCTTAGCCTTGCGGATGCGGCTGGTGCGATGGTGACCGATGTGCCCGATGGTCCGGCCAAGATCGCCGGTATCAAGCAAGGCGATGTGATCGTGACCTTTGACGGCAAGCATGTGTCTGACACGCGCGAACTTGTGCGCATGGTTGGCAACACCGCTGTTGGCAAAACCGTTGATGTGATCGTCTATCGCGATGGCAAAAACCAGACCGTCAAGGTGGCTCTGACCCGACGCGAGACAGCCGAAGCGGCCCAGATTGTGCCTGCCAAGGCCACGCCGGTCCTGCCCAAGACCAAGAAGTTGCTTGGGCTTGATTTGCAAGGTCTCAGCTCGGATTTACGCTCCCAGCTTGGTCTTAGCGACAAGATCGCCGGCATCGTGGTCATGAACGTGGAAGAATCCAGCAATGCCTTCGAAAAAGGTCTGCGTGCGGGTGACATCATCACCGAGGCTGGCCAGAATAAGGTTGCCAGTGTGGCCGATCTTGAAAAACGGGTGACACAGGCGCGCGATGCTGGCCGCAAATCACTCCTGCTGTTGATCCGCCGCG
>CAYPUW010000157.1:0-5712 GCA_964413925.1 uncultured Rhodobacter sp.
CGGTACAGGCGCTTGGCCCCCCCGCCTTTGCGGCGCATGGTAATCCGCCCGGTGTTGTTCCGACCGCCCTTTTTGGTCAAACCCACAGTGAGGGATTTAACCGGACGCCCTTTCCAAAGCTCCGAACGGTCGATCAGAACCAGCCCGCGCTGGCCTGGCGTTGTCGGTTTATACGACTTCAGTGCCATTTAACTGTCTTTCCGTTTGCTTAGAGACCCGCGTGGCCTCTGGTTTACGGCCCCGTAGGTCCGCGATGAATAGTGCTTAAAATCAAACACGGCCCCATGTCGGAGCCGCGATTCGTGGCGTTCTATCAGAGGCCCGTCGACACGTCGATGGTGTTGCCCTCTTCAAGGGTGACATAAGCCTTTTTGACATCCTTGCGGCGACCTTTACGCCCCTTGAACATCTTGACTTTGCCCTTGGTGATCGAGGTATTCACGGCCTTGACCTTGACACCAAACAGACCCTCGACAGCCTCTTTGATCTGGGGTTTGTTGGCACTGATTGCCACCTCGAAAACGACAGCGTTATGTTCGGACGCCATGGTTGCTTTTTCGGTGATGATCGGCTTGCGGATCACATCGTAAAGTTCAGCTTTCACACTCATTTCAGTCGAGCCTCCAGAGCTTCAACACCGGCTTTGGTCAAAACCAGCGTGTCGCGGCGCAAAATGTCGTAAACATTGGCACCGGCAACTGGCAGAACATCGACGCTGTCGATATTGCGTGCGGCCAGCGCGAAGTTTTCATTCACCTCGGCCCCGTCAATCACCAGCGTGCGTTTCCATCCAAGATCGCGGATGGTTTTTGCCAGAACGGACGTTTTGGCTTCCTTCAGGTCGGCCACATCGATAACCACCAACTCGCCCGCAGCAACTTTTGCGCTCAGCGCGTGCTTGAGGCCAAGTTTGCGGAACTTTTTGGTCAGATCATGCGCATGAGAGCGCGGGGTCGGACCTTTGTAGACGCCACCTTTGCGAAAGATCGGTGCATTGCGGTCGCCGTGACGCGCGCCACCGGTGCCTTTTTGGTTATAGATCTTCTTGGTCGAATAGCTGGTCTCGGAACGGGTTTTCACCTTGTGGGTGCCCGCCTGACGCTTGGCCAACTGGTAACGCACGACCCGGTGCAGGATGTCCGCGCGCGGCTCCAGCCCGAAAATTGCGTCCGACAATTCGACCGATCCGGCCTTCTTGGCGTCGAGTTTAATTACATCGGCTTTCATTCTTGTGCGCCTCCTTCGGGGGCTTCAACTGGGGCCGGAGCCTCGGTTGGAACGATCGCAGAGCGCAGAGCAGCCGGGAAAGGCAGACCCTCGGGGGCCTTTTTCTTGACTGAGTCCTTGACCGTAACCCAACCACCTTTGGAGCCGGGAACAGCGCCCTTGATCATGATAAGACCACGATCAATGTCGGTGCGAACAACCTCCAGGTTTTGGGTGGTGACACGGGCAGAACCCATGTGACCAGCCATTTTCTTGCCTTTGAAAACCCGACCGGGTTCTTGACATTGACCAGTTGAGCCGTGCGAACGGTGGCTGACCGACACGCCGTGTGTGGCGCGCAGACCTTTAAAGTTCCAGCGTTTCATCGCACCAGCAAAACCTTTACCGATCGACGTGCCAGCAACATCCACTTTTTGACCTTCAAGGAAGTGATTGGCGGTAATTTCCTCGCCCACTTCGATCAGGTTTTCAGCAGAGACGCGAAACTCGGCGATCTTGCGTTTGGGTTCGACCTTGGCGACCGCGAAATGACCGCGCATCGCCGCCGATGTCCGCTTGGCTTTCGCCGCGCCACATCCGAGCTGAACGGCGGTGTAGCCGTCTTTCTCGCCGGTCCGCTGGGCCACAACCTGAAGGTTCTCCATTTGCAGAACGGTGACAGGGATCTGCCGTCCGTCGTCCATGAACAACCGGGTCATTCCCAGTTTCTTTGCTATAATTCCAGAGCGCATAATCTGTCTGCTCCCTTACAATTTTATCTCGACATCCACACCAGCCGCAAGATCGAGCTTCATCAGCGCGTCTACGGTTTGTGGAGTCGGATCGACGATGTCCAGCAGGCGCTTATGCGTGCGGATTTCGAACTGTTCACGAGATTTCTTGTTCACATGCGGGCTACGCAGCACGCAAAACTTCTCGATTTTTCTCGGCAACGGGATCGGGCCACGGACTGTGGCGCCGGTGCGTTTGGCCGTGTTGACGATTTCCTGTGTGCTGGCATCCAGAACACGGTAATCAAAGGCCTTAAGCCGGATACGAATATTTTGACCTTGCATTATCGTGCCTCTTTCGGGCTGCAGGTTTCAATCTTTACGACGGGGGGTCATACCCCCGCCGCGGGGTTCAGGTATCGAGATTACTCGATGATTTTAGCAACAACGCCGGAGCCAACTGTGCGGCCACCTTCACGGATAGCAAAGCGCAGGTTGTCTTCCATAGCGATCGGCGCGATCAGCTCGACGTCGAACTTGAGGTTATCGCCCGGCATCACCATTTCTGTGCCTTCAGGAAGCTCGACCGTGCCGGTTACGTCCGTGGTACGGAAGTAAAACTGCGGACGATAATTCTTGAAGAACGGCGTGTGACGGCCACCCTCTTCTTTGGTCAGGATATAAACCTGAGCCTCGAATTTGGTGTGAGGCTTAACCGAACCCGGCTTAACCAGAACTTGACCACGCTCAACGCCATCACGGTCAACGCCGCGAAGCAATGCGCCTATATTGTCGCCAGCTTCGCCGCGATCAAGCAGCTTGCGGAACATTTCAACGCCGGTACAGGTGGTTTTTCTGGTGTCGCGGATGCCAACGATTTCAAGCTCGTCGCCCACATTGACAACGCCACGCTCAACACGGCCCGTGACCACGGTGCCACGACCAGAGATCGAGAAAACATCCTCGATTGGCAGCAGGAACGGCTGGTCAATAGCGCGCTCGGGCTGAGGGATATAGCTGTCAACAGCGGCCATCAGCTCGGCGATTTTCTTTTCGCCAATTTCAGGGTCGCGGCCTTCAAGAGCGGCCAGAGCAGAACCCATGATTACCGGAATGTCGTCGCCCGGATAACCGTATTCGGTCAACAACTCGCGGATTTCCATTTCAACCAACTCGAGCAGTTCGTCATCATCGACCTGATCAACCTTGTTCATGAAAACAACCATGTAAGGGATGCCAACCTGACGACCCAAAAGGATGTGCTCGCGTGTTTGCGGCATAGGGCCATCGGCAGCGTTCACAACCAGAATTGCGCCGTCCATTTGCGCAGCACCAGTGATCATGTTTTTCACATAATCGGCGTGGCCGGGGCAATCGACGTGGGCGTAATGGCGGTTTTCAGTCTCGTACTCAACGTGAGCGGTCGAGATGGTGATGCCACGGGCTTTTTCCTCGGGTGCGCCGTCGATTTCGTCGTAAGCGACAAAGTCACCAAACTGTTTGGTGATCGCGGCGGTCAGCGTAGTTTTACCGTGGTCAACATGGCCGATTGTGCCGATGTTGCAGTGTGGTTTTGTGCGTTCAAACTTTTCTTTTGCCATTTTAGTGGCCTCCGTCAAATTTGGTCAGGAGCCTGACCCGTTGCTTTCAGATCAGGCAAACTTTGCCTGGATTTCGTCCGAGATATTCTGCGGAACTGAGTCGTAATGCGAGAACTGCATGGTGAAGTTCGCGCGGCCCGACGACATGGATCGCAGGGTATTGATATAGCCAAACATGTTGGCCAAGGGCACATTCGCATCAATGGCAATCGCATTGCCACGGGTGTCTTGCCCCTGAACCATGCCGCGTCGGCTGGTCAGATCGCCGATGATGCCGCCGGTATATTCCTCCGGTGTCACCACTTCGACTTTCATGATCGGCTCAAGCATCTTGGCCCCGGCTTTGCGCAAACCTTCGCGCATGCCCATGCGGCCAGCGATTTCAAACGCCATGACGCTACTGTCAACATCGTGGTATTTTCCGTCGATCAGCGCGACCTTGAAATCAATGACGGGGAAACCAGCCAGAGGGCCGCTATCCATCACGCTTTCGATGCCTTTTTCCACACCCGGAATGTATTCCTTGGGAATGGAGCCACCGACGATCTTGCTTTCAAACGAGTAACCTTCGCCCGGCTCGACCGGAGAAATAACCATCTTCACTTCGGCGAACTGACCGGACCCACCAGATTGTTTCTTGTGGGTATAGGTGATTTCGGCCTCGTGGCTGATGGTCTCGCGATATGCCACTTGTGGCGCGCCGATATTGGCCTCGACCTTGAATTCACGCTTGAGACGATCAACCAGAATGTCGAGGTGAAGCTCGCCCATCCCTTTCATGATTGTCTGACCGCTTTCAAAATCGGTCTCAACCCGAAACGAGGGATCTTCGGCGGCAAGACGTGCAAGCCCTGTCGACATTTTCTCCTGGTCAGCCTTGGTTTTCGGTTCGACCGCGATCTCGATCACGGGATCGGGGAAGGTCATGGTTTCCAGAACCACCGGCTCTTTGTCAGAGCAAAGCGTGTCGCCGGTTGTGGTTTGCTTAAGACCTGCCAGCGCAATAATGTCGCCTGCGAACGCTTCGGTGATTTCCGAGCGGTCGTTGGAGTGCATCATCATCATCCGGCCAACACGCTCTTTCTTCTCCTTGGTGGAGTTGAGCATGGCGTCGCCTTTTTTGAGCGTACCAGAGTAAATTCGCGTGAAAGTCAGCGTGCCGACAAACGGGTCGTTCATGATTTTGAACGCAAGGCCAGAAAACGGCATATCGTCGTCAGCGCGGCGGGCAATATCGCGGGTTTCGGTTTCGTCACCGGGCTTAAAGCCCATGTAATCAACCACGTCCAGCGGGCTGGGCAAAAAGTCGATCACGGCGTTAAGCAGCGGTTGCACACCTTTGTTCTTGAAGGCAGAGCCAGCAAGAATAGGCACGAACGCCATTTCAATTGTGCCTTTGCGGATCAAACGACGCAGGGTGTCGATGTCAGGCTCGGTCCCATCAAGATAGGCCTCCATCACGTCGTCATCCATATCGACGGCCATTTCGATCATCTCGCCGCGCATCTCGGTGGCTTTTTCCAGCAGGCTTTCGCGAATGTCGCGCAGCTCCCAAGTGGCACCAAGATCTTCACCGACCCAGACCCATTCTTGCATGGTGATCAGGTCAATCGTGCCTTCAAGCTCGGTTTCCGAACCAATCGGCAACTGGATCGGCATGGGATTGCCGCCAACGCGGGTTCTGATCATCTCGACGCAGTTAAAGAAATCAGCGCCGATTTTGTCCATCTTGTTGACAAACACAATGCGCGGAACCTTATAGCGATCAGCCTGACGCCAAACGGTTTCGGTTTGCGGCTCGACACCGGCATTGGCGTCCAAAAGCGCGATTGCGCCATCAAGAACTGCCAAGGAACGCTCGACTTCGATAGTGAAGTCAACGTGGCCGGGGGTGTCGATGATGTTCATCCGGTGCTTGCTGGTCTGCTCGGTTTCGCCATCCTCGGAACGCGCCCAAAACGTGGTGGTCGCAGCCGAGGTGATGGTGATGCCACGCTCTTGCTCTTGCTCCATCCAGTCCATTGTCGCAGCGCCATCATGCACTTCGCCAAGGTTGTGGGATTTGCCCGTATAAAACAGAATCCGCTCGGTACAGGTGGTTTTGCCTGCGTCGATATGTGCCATGATCCCGAAGTTACGGTAATGGTCGAGTTCGTATTCGCGTGCCATTGTGG
>CAYPUW010000158.1:0-5684 GCA_964413925.1 uncultured Rhodobacter sp.
CTTGAAAGCCTGCGCGAGGTGGCCACTGCTGCAGGCCTAGCGCTCGCCAAAGGGCAGGTTCTAAAAACCAGCCACCTCAATCGCCTGCTAGACGGGGCGGCGGGAACCGAGCACGCCGAGATCGTTAACATGTCGGTTCTACGCTCCATGACGCAGGCCTATTACGCGCCGCAAAACTTTGGCCATTTTGGGCTGGCTTTGCGCCGTTACGGCCATTTCACCTCGCCGATTCGCCGCTATGCCGACCTGATCATCCACCGCGCGCTAATCTCGGCGCATGGTTGGGGCGATGACGGTTTGTCCGCGCAGGATGTTGAGCGTCTGGAGGAAACCGGCACGGCAATCTCGGTGACCGAGCGGCGCTCGATGGTGGCCGAGCGCGACACCAATGACCGCTATCTGGCGGCGTTTTTGTCCGAGCGTCTGGGCAACGAGTTTGAGGGCCGCATCTCTGGCATCGCGCGCTTTGGCCTGTTCGTGCGTCTGAACGAAACCGGAGCCGACGGCTTGGTGCCGATCTCCACGTTGGGGCGCGAATATTTCCACCACGATCCCGACGCGCAAACCCTGACTGGCGAGCGCACGGGGCTGACCATAAAACTCGGTCAGTCCGCGATGGTTCGACTGGCCGAGGCGGCACCGATTACCGGCGGTTTGATGTTTGAGCTTCTGTCGGTTGGTGGTCGGGCATTGCCACAGGGAGGTGGGCGAAGAGGTGGCCGAAAATCGGCAAGCTCGCGCGGGCGAAAGCAAAATGTGGCGCGCAAAAAACAGCGCAAAGCGCGCAAGATCGAGAAGCGGCGACCGAAATAATCCGCAGAAATAATACGGGATAGGCGCGGCTCCGCCTATGCAACTCTTGGCGCTTTGTCAGCGGTGATTTTCGCTGTAGTCTCGGCAAAAAGCTGGTGAGCAGGAGAGTTTAATGCGCAAATTTGCGGGTTTTTTGTGCCTTGTGGTGGCAGGTTCAATGGTGTCGATTTTCGGCAGCGCGGGGGCCTCGACTACCACTGAGTTACATCCACAACCGCGAAAAATCAGCGGCGCATCGACAGAAATTCGTGTCGCTAGCGCTAATGCCCGCTTTGACCTCTGGGTCAAATCCTTTCGCAAAAAAGCGCTGGCCAAGGGTATTTCTCCCACCGTTTATGACCGTGCTTTTGATGGGGTGGAATACAACCCCAAGGTTATCAAAAAGGATCGCAACCAGACCGAGTTTACCAAACAAATCTGGGAATATCTTGATACCGCGACCTCTGACACGCGGGTTCGAAACGGTAAGATCGCACTTGGTAAATACCGTAAACGATTGAAACAAATCGAGAAAAAATACGGTGTGGATGCCAAAATCGTGCTGGCGATCTGGGGTCTGGAAAGCGCATATGGCACACGCATGGGCGACATCCCCATTATCGAAAGCCTGTCAACGCTGGCCTATGACGGGCGGCGGCAGAAGTTTTTTGAGGGCCAACTCTTGGCCGCACTCACCATCATTCAGGACGGCGATGTCGCGCCCAAAAACATGACCGGATCATGGGCTGGTGCGATGGGGCATACCCAGTTCATTCCCACCAGCTATCTGAGTTTCGCGCAGGATTTCAAAAAGGACGGCAAGCGCGATATCTGGAGCAAAGACCCCACCGACGCGCTGGCCTCGACCGCTTATTATCTGGCCAAAAACGGCTGGACCAAGGGGCAGCCTTGGGGGTTGGAGGTGAAGCTTCCGCCCAAGTTTAATTACGCCAGTTCCAGCGCGCGCGTGACCAAATCAGTGCCTGAATGGCGGGCCTTGGGGGTGACTAAAATCAACGGCAAACCCCTACCGGATTATGGCAAATCCTCGATCCTGCTGCCCGCTGGCTCCAAAGGGGCGGCGTTCATAATTTTCGAGAATTTTCACGTGATTGAGACCTATAACACCGCCGACGCCTATGTGATTGCGGTCGGGCATTTGGGAGATCGCATCATGGGCGCGGGCGAGTTTAAAACCGGCTGGCCACGCGGTGAAAAGGCCCTGTCGTTCAAGCAGAAAAAGAAGATGCAGCGGCTGTTGGCGCGGCGTGGGTTCAAGACCGACAAGGTTGACGGCATTGTCGGTCCCAATACCATCGCCGCGATCCGCGGGTATCAAAGCTCGGTTGGCTTGACGCCTGATGGATACGCAACCACGGACTTGCTTAAGCAGTTGAAAAAAAGGAATTAAACAAGCGCCTCATGCCGTTTTCATTGGTACCAGTTCGTTAGTTTTCCCCCAGTCAGCCGATTGCATTTCGCTGAGACGCGAGGCCGTGCGCTGAAACTCAAACGCGCCCCGTCCGTTTGTAAACAGCGCCTCGGGCAAGGCCGCTGCCGAGCAAATTAGCCGGACTTTTGCCTCGTATAATGTGTCGATCAGGATGACAAACCGCTTGGCCTCGTTATTGGCTGAGGGGGGTAATTCGGGGATCGCGTCGAGCACCAAAACCTTGATCGCTCCGGCGATTGCCAGATAATCAGCCGGTCCCAAAGGTGCCTCGCACAGATCGGCAAATGATGCCCGCGCAACGCCATTGTGAAACAGCGGTAAGATCACATCACGCCCGTTGACCGTCAGGCAAAGTGGCGCGCCATAGCCAAAAGTCAGATCGCACCAAATCCGGTCCAGCCCGTCAGTCGCCGCCTTGTCAAGCGGGCTGAAATAGGTGGCTTCGCCGCGCAAACGGTCCTGACGATAATCAAGGTCGGTAACCAGATGATGCACCACAAAGCGCGCCTGAACAAACTCGATAAACGGCAAAAACAACGCCCGGTTCAGCCCGTCCTTATAGAGGTCGCGCGGCGGGCGATTGGAGGTGGTGACCACGGCCACACCGGTCTCGATCAGCAACTCAAACAGCCGCCCCACCAACATCGCGTCGGTGATATCACTGATTTGCAATTCGTCAAAACACAAAAGCCGCGTCTTGGCCGCGACCGCCTGCGCCACCGAGGCCACCGGATCAGCCGTGCCTTTTTCGCGCGCCTTGTGCAAAGCTTGGTGAATTTCCTGCATGAAAGAGAAAAAATGCACCCGCCGCTTACGTTTGATATGGGTGTTGGCAAAAAACATATCCATCAACATGGATTTCCCCGAGCCAACCCCGCCCCAAAGATACACACTCGGCGGTTGCTCTGGATGCCAGCGTTCGCGAATCGCCCCAATCAACGAGTGTTGCGCCTTGGAGGTCGTCTCAAGATAGCCGCGCAGGTTTTCCAACAGTTCGATGGCATCAAGCTGGCCCTCGTCATGGCGCAACTGCCCGTTATCGACCAACTGGTTGTATCGTGCGATCAGGTCATGGCTCTCGGGCGCGGTCATATATGCGGTCCTTTTGGGCTGTTTTGGCGGACAATAAGCAACCTCGCAGCCGATTGCGACCAGAAACCTTTTGACGTTTGACGGTTTTTCTTTCACCTTCATATCCTAAGTGTTATGGCCTCAGGTCGTGCTGGAAATAGCCGCCTCAAGCTTGGCAACAGCCTGTAATAAAAGGACAGTTCTATGGAATACCCCGATACGACCGCCCTGATCGTTATTGATGTCCAAAATGATTTTTGTCCATCAGGGGCGCTTGCGGTTGATGATGGAGACGGGATATTGGCGCGGATCAATGCGCTGACGGAACATTTCGCGATTAGGGTGTTCACCCAAGACTGGCACCCCGCCGATCACAGCTCGTTTGCCGATAACCACCGCGATGGCGAGGCCTATTCGACCATTCAAATGCCGTATGGCGCGCAGGTTTTATGGCCGCGCCACTGCGTTCAAGGCACCAAAGGGGCCGAGTTTCACGCAAGCCTCGCCACAGATCCCGCCGATCTGATCATCCGCAAAGGGTTTCGCGCGTCCATCGACAGCTATTCGGCGTTTTTTGAAAACGACCATAAAACCCCCACCGGACTGGCCGGATATCTGCGCGAGCGCGGGGTTACCGATTTGGTCGTGGTCGGGCTTGCCACCGACTTTTGCGTGCGCTTCTCGGCGGTCGATGGCGCCAAGCTCGGCTTTGGCGTCACCGTGCTTGAAGGGGCATGCCGCGCGATTGACCTTGATGGCTCACTGGCGGTCGCTCGTCAGGATATGCTCGATCATGGCGTGATTTTGGCGGCGTGATTTTGGCAACTTGACCTACCCTCAAGCTTAGGGGAAAAACCCGTATGGATATTGCAAAACGCGTTTACGACCACCGCTGGAAAATTGATCCGATCATCAGATCCTTGATTGATACGGATTTTTACAAGCTGCTGATGGCGCAATCGGTGTTTTTAGACCGGCGCGATACCGACGTTACATTCAGCCTGATCAACCGCACCAAATCCATTCGCCTCGCCGAGCTGATCGACGAGGGAGAGCTGCGCGAACAGCTTGACCATGTGCGCTCTCTCTCGCTGTCGCGCGGCGAAAGCACGTGGCTGCGCGGCAATCTATTTTACGGCAAACGCGCCATGTTTCGCCCCGATTTCATGGAGTGGTTCGAAGGTCTGCGCCTGCCGCCTTACCATCTTGAAAAGCGCGATGGTCAGTTCGAGCTGACATTCGAGGGCAAGTGGCCCGAGGTGATGATGTGGGAAATTCCCGCACTGTCGATCATCATGGAGCTGCGCTCGCGTCGGGTTCTTGCCACGCTCGGACGGTTTGAATTACAGGTGCTTTACGCGCGCGCCCTGACCAAGCTTTGGGAAAAGATCGAGCGTTTGAACAAGATCGACGGCCTGCGTGTTGCCGATTTTGGCACCCGTCGCCGCCACGGTTTCATGTGGCAAAACCACTGTGTTGAGGCGATGATAGAGGGGCTTGGCGACAAGTTCACCGGCACCTCCAACTGCCTGATCGCCATGCGCCGCGAGGTTGAGGCGATCGGCACCAACGCCCATGAATTGCCAATGGTATATGCCGCTTTGGCCAATAACGATACCGAATTGGCGGCAGCCCCTTACGAGGTTCTGGAGCATTGGCAAAAAGAGCATGACGGTAATTTGCTGATCATTCTGCCCGACACATTTGGCACCGAAGGTTTTCTGAAACATGCCCCTGACTGGCTCGCCAGTTGGACCGGAATTCGCGTTGACAGCGGGGATCCCGCCAAAGGGGCCGAGGCCGCGATCAACTGGTGGCGCTCCAAGGGCGAAGACCCCAAAACCAAGCTGGTGATTTTCTCCGACGGTCTGGACGTGGACAAAATCGAAACCCTCAGCCGCCAGTTTGCCGATCGCGTCAATGTCGGTTTTGGCTGGGGCACCCTGATGACCAATGATTTTCGCGGCTTGGTCAAAGACGACGCCCTCGCCCCGTTCTCGCTGGTATGCAAAGCCGTCAGCGCCAATGGCCGCCCAACCGTCAAGCTCTCGGACAACCCCAACAAAGCCATGGGACCGGCCGCCGAAATCGCCCGCTATAAACGCGTGTTCAACGTCCAAAGCCAACAACCCCTAGAGGTCTTGGTCTAGGCGCTCCGTTCCTCTTGGGGTAAATATCCTCGCCGAAGGCAAATGACCTTTTGATCGCAACCCAAAGGCAGCCCCGCACCCGCCTCGACAGCGCCACGAATAATTTTGCCGCAGTTGTCGCTTGCAAAAACGCGGCAGCTTTCGTATGTCAGATTTTGCAATGCAGGGGTTTAGCTCAGTTGGTAGAGCGACGGTCTCCAAAACCGTAGGTCGTGGGT
>CAYPUW010000159.1:0-5612 GCA_964413925.1 uncultured Rhodobacter sp.
CTGGCGGGGGGCGGGTAATAAAGACCTTCTGTGAGTATGCGCGCTTGCCGATCTGGCGCTTTTTTTTTTTGCCCTTTTACTGTTTGTCCAGCGCTTTTTTCTTGCGCGAGAGATCACCGCCGTAACATTTCGCCGTTACGTCCTTGCGCAGCGCGGAGAGTGTCTCGCGGGCAATTATGCGCCCGCCAATCGCCGCCTGGATCGGGATCTTGAACATGTGCTGGGGGATTAATTGCTTGAGTTTTTCGACCATTGCGCGACCGCGTGCCTCGGCGCGATCGCGGTGCACCATGGTTGAAAGGGCGTCGACCGGCTCGTCATTGACGAGGATCTGCATCTTGACCAGCGCGTCCTCGCGATAGCCTGACATCAAATAATCGAAACTTGCATACCCTTTGGTAACACTTTTGAGTCTATCATAGAAATCAAACACAACTTCGTTCAACGGGAGGTCATAAACTACCATCGCGCGGCTGCCAGCATAGGTCAGGTCGATCTGGATGCCGCGCCGATCCTGACACAGCTTTAATACGTCACCAAGGTAGTCGTCCGGCACCAGGATGGTCGCCTTGATGCGTGGCTCCTCTATATGGTCGATATGGGTGGGGTCTGGCATGTCGGCGGGATTGTGCATCTCTTGGGTCGAGCCGTCGCGCATGTGGATCTGATAGATCACGCTGGGAGCCGTGGTGATCAGGTCAATGTCATATTCGCGTTCCAGCCGGTCGCGGATCACCTCAAGATGAAGGAGGCCGAGAAAACCACAACGAAAGCCAAAGCCAAGGGCGGCGCTGGTTTCCATTTCGGTTGAAAAACTGGCGTCATTGAGGCTGAGCTTGCTGATGGCTTCGCGCAGGTCTTCAAACTCGGCGTTGTCTACCGGGAACAGGCCGCAAAATACTACCGGCTGTGACGGGGCAAAGCCCGGCAGGGCGGTTGCGCAGCCGCGTTTTTCGTGGGTGATGGTGTCGCCAACGGCGGTATCGCGCACCTGTTTGATGCTGGCGGTGAGAAAGCCGATTTCACCGGGGCCAAGCGTGTCGACGGGGTCCATCTGTGGGCGGAAAACACCAATGCGATCAACGGGATAGACCGCGTTGGTGTTGATCATGCGGATGCGGTCGCCCTTTTTTAGGGAGCCGTCGATGATGCGCACCAGAACCACGACGCCGAGATAGGCGTCGTACCAGCTGTCGACCAGCATCGCTTTGAGTGGTGCGTCGGGATCGCCTTTTGGGCAAGGGAGGCGGGTGACGATGGCCTCTAGCGTTTCGGGGATGCCGACGCCGGTTTTGGCGGAAACTAAAATGGCGTCGGAGGCGTCGATGCCGATCACATCCTCGATCTGCTCGGCGACTTTTTCCGGTTCGGAGGCGGGCAGGTCGATTTTATTGAGGACCGGCACGATTTCGTGGTTGGCATCCAGCGCTTGATAGACGTTGGCGAGGGTTTGGGCCTCGACCCCTTGGGTGCTGTCGACCACCAAAAGGCTGCCTTCGACCGCGCGCATGGAGCGGCTGACCTCATAGGCGAAATCCACATGACCGGGGGTGTCGATCAGGTTGAGGACATAATGCTCGCCATCCTGCGCGTCATATTCGATGCGTACGGTGTTGGCCTTGATGGTGATGCCGCGTTCGCGCTCGATATCCATGGTGTCGAGCAACTGGGCCTCCATATCGCGGTCGGCCACCGTGCCTGTGGACTGGATCAGCCGGTCGGCGAGCGTGGATTTACCGTGGTCGATATGGGCGACGATGGAAAAATTTCGGATATGGGTAAGATCTGTCATGGCTCAGGGATATGAGGGGGAATGTTGAGAGGGTCAAGGGTCGCGCTGTTTGTTTTCAAAGCTTGGGGCGATGGCGAGCGCTGGGTCAAGAGGCTAGGAATGCGCGGATTTCGGCCTCGAACTCGCGGGGTTTTTCGGCGTGGAGCCAGTGCTGTGCGTCAGCGATCTGACTAAACTGGGCGTTTGGAAACAGGGTCAGGATTTTGGCATGATGCGCGGGGGTGACATAATCTGAGTTGGCACCGGAAAGAAACAGGGTTGGGCCGTCAAAGCGGGTGGAAAATTGCGGAAAACCGATGATTTTATCCATCTCGGCGGCCAGCACGTCAAGGTTAAGCCGCCAGCTTGGGGGCTGGGTTTTGAGATCGAGGCTTTGCAGCAGGAAAGCGCGAACTCCGGCATCGGGGATGGAGTTGCGCAACTGCTCATCGGCGTCGCGGCGGTTGGAAATGTTTGAGAGTTCCAGTGACTGCATGGCGGTAATCAATGGGAGCTGCGTGTGGTCATATTGGACCGGCGCGATATCGGCGATCACGAGATGCCCGACTAAATCTGGGCGCGTCAGGGCCAAAGTCATCGCAGCCTTGCCGCCCATCGAGTGGCCGATAACGTCGGCGAGCGTCGGTTGGGCTTCGATGATTTCGGCGAGATCGGTCGCCATATCAGGGTAAGAATTGCTGCTAAACCAAGGGCTTGACGCGTGGTTTCGCATGTCCACGGTTATTACGGGGCGATCATCGGACAGCCTTTTTGACAAGACACCCCAATTGCGGGCCGAGCCAAACAGCCCGTGGGCGATCAGCAAAGGGGGTGGTCCGGCCTTGCCATTTTGGATCACGTTGAGCATGGTTTCGCTGTCCTTTTGGGCGTGGTATAGGGGCGTGTATAATCGCGAATGCGACATTTCGGCAAGGGAGTTGAAAACACGGGGTGTGTCCTCTAAATGAACATTAGCAAAACTTAATATAGGAGCTGAAAAAATGGAAATGAGTACCGATATCACCCTCAGTGGCAGCATGGACGAGGTGATCGACAATGTGACCGCCGCGCTGAAGGAACAGGGCTTTGGGATTTTGACCCGAATTGACGTGGACACCACGCTCAAGACCAAAATCGATGTGGATTTCCGCCCCTATGTGATTTTGGGCGCTTGCAATCCCGTCCTCGCCCATCAGGCGTTGTTGGCGCGTCCCGATGTGGGGCTGATGTTGCCTTGCAATGTGGTGGTGGATCAAGTCGCTGAGGGGTCTTGTCTGGTGCGGTTTATTGACCCTGCCGCGATGATGAGCTTTGGTGATCTTGGCAATGACAAGGCTTTGGTTTCGATCGGTTCTCAGGCGGCTGAGAAGATCGCCAAGGTCGCAGCGTCGCTGAGCTGAAAACTTGACGGGCGTTTGCTCTGACTGTTGCCCGAACCGGGTGCATCGCGTATGGTGTGCCCGGACGGGAGACAGGAATGTACAAGACTTCTCTGGGATCGGTGACGGCTGAGATCGAGGATTTGCTGGCGGATAAATTATCGGCTAAGGGTCGGGATTTAAACCAGAAAGTCAGGCATGCCGGGCGCAAACTGCCGACGAAATTTCGCAAGCAGGTGGCCTATCTGATCGAGGTCGAGAAGCGGTATCAAAACCCCAAACGTGCCCATCAATATGACCCGGTGCGGGTGCTTGCGGCGCGGAAACAATGCGTTACCTATTTGGAAAAAATTGACAAGCGGGCGGCACGAAGCCATCGGCGGCTGGCTTGGGTGACCACGGTGGCGGTTAATTTGTTTTTAATCGCGGTGTTGTTTGCAATCGGCGTGCAATATCTGAAATAGGCCATTCAAGTTTGAATGAAGGTGCCGGCGCGCAGATCGGCGAAGGCTTTTTGCAACTCATCGCCGGTATTCATGACGATGGGGCCGTGCCAGGCAATCGGCTCTTTAATCGGTGCGCCGGACACCAGCAAAAAGCGCATGCCGTCGGGACCAGCGGTCACGGCGATGGTGTCGCCGCTGTCAAACTCCACCAGAGTTCGGTTGCCGGAGTGGTCGCGAAGGGTCATTTCTATGCCGTTATGCTCTTTTTCCAGCAGCACACCTTTGGGGGTGGAGGCGTCGCTGAAGGTGCCGCTGCCCTCAAAAATATAGGCGAAGGTTTTGCGGTAAGTGTCCATCGGGAAGGTTTTGTGTCGACCGGGGGGGATTGAGATGTCGAGATATTGCGGGTCGGCGGCGATGCCATCGACCGGGCCGCTTTGGCCTGAATATTTGCCGATAATGACCCGAGTAATAGTGCCGTCATCATCCACCAACTCGGGGATTTCGCTTGAGGGGACGTCTTGATAGCGCGGCTCGGTCATTTTCAGGCTTGCCGGTAAATTGGCCCAGAGTTGGAAGCCGTGCATCTGTCCGCTGGCGTTTCCTTTGGGCATTTCCTGATGCATGATACCGGAGCCTGCGGTCATCCATTGCACATCGCCCGCGCCAAGCTGGCCGGTATTGCCGAGCGAATCCTTATGCTCAACGCTGCCCGACAGCACGTAAGTTATGGTTTCGATACCGCGATGGGGGTGCCATGGGAAACCTTTGAGATAGGCGTCGGGAGTATCGTTGCGAAAATCGTCAAACAGCAAGAAAGGGTCGAGCATGTCGGGGTTTTCAAAGCCGAAGGCGCGGTGGAGGTGAACGCCTGCGCCTTCCAGTGTGGGACGGGCTTGGCTGAGTGATTTTACCGGGCGAATGGACATGATGTGGTCTCCCTTGCTGATTTGATCAACTTAGGGATTGAGCGCAATAATAAACAGTATGGCTGATAGAAAAAGATTGTTTCCAATTTAGAAACAATTGGTTTACGTAAAAGCTGCGGCGTTAATATGTATTTAAGATAATAAAAACAAGGAGTTGGAGTGAGGCGACGCGCCCCGACCTGACCAGAGCGCGTCTTTTGTTGGTAAATCTACAGGCCCTTGGCGCGGTAGCTTGAGGCAACTCGGCCAATTGACACCAGATAGGCGGCGACGCGCAAATCATTGACATCGTCGCGCCCGCGCCATACTTCGCGCATGGCCTGATAGGCGCTGCGCATTGTGTCCTCAAGTCCCGAACGCACCAGCTCAAGCTCGCCAGCGCCGTGCAGATATTTGCCGATGAAATCGTCTGAAAGCTCGTTTGCATGGCCGCTTTCAAAGGAAATGCGACGCAGCTCTTCGACCAGCAGCAAATGGCGGGCCTCTTCTTGGCGGCGTTGCATGCGGCCAAAGCGGATATGGCTGAGGTTTTTGACCCATTCAAAATAAGAGACGGTGACACCGCCGGCATTGGCATACATGTCGGGAATGATCACGGTGCCTTTTTTGCGCAGAATTTCGTCGCCGCCCGCAGTGATCGGACCATTTGCGGCCTCGATAATCAGCGGAGCTTTGACGTTTCCGGCGTTTTTGAGGTTGATCACCCCTTCAAGAGCGGCCGGGATCAGGATGTCGCACTCGTTTTCAAGCACGCTGGCGCCGTTGGCGATGTATTCGCCCTCCGAACAACCTTTGACGCCGTGGGTTTCTAAAATGTGATCGCGCACCGCGTCGACATTCATGCCCTTGGGGTTAACCAGTGCGCCGTCATGCTCAATAATGCCAGTGATGATCGAGCCATCTTCGGTCGAGAGGAACTGCGCGGCGTGATAGCCCACATTGCCCAAGCCTTGAATAATGACGCGTTTACCTTCCAGAGTGCCGGTCAGATTGGCGCTCGCGATGTCTTCGGGGTGGCGGAAAAACTCTTGCAGAGCATATTGAACGCCGCGACCTGTGGCCTCGACCCGGCCCTGAATACCGCCTG
>CAYPUW010000160.1:0-1519 GCA_964413925.1 uncultured Rhodobacter sp.
CTTTCGGGGGAGGCGACCAAGGATAAGGACTTGCTCGGTGCGATTTCTATTGAGCTGATCGACGCCGATCTGCGCCCCTATTCGTCGTTTCAATTCCTCGGCGATCTTAAGGATGCGGTGCGCCGTCCGCCGCTGCTGGAGACCCTCAACTTTCATGGCTGGCGTTCGGGTCCGGGGGGGGATTCGATTGATGTGCAACTGTTCGGGGCCACGGCTGACAGCTTGAAAGCGGCGGCGGAGGCGCTCAAAACTGCGCTCGGTCAAATACCGGAAGTGTCGGCGTTGCAGGACGATCTGGCCTATGACAAACCCGAGCTGATTTTGGAGCTGACGGCGCAAGGTCACGCGCTTGGCTTTACCATCGACGGGCTTGGGCGGGTACTGCGACAGCGGCTGAACGGGATCACTGCGGCGAGCTTTCCCATGGGGGTGCGCTCGGCGGATATTGTGGTCAAGCTGCCGGATGGGGCCATGAAGGCCGACTTTTTGCAGACGACGATGATGCGCACGCCCACGGGCGCTTATGTGCCGCTCGCCGATATTGTGACGGTGACGCGCAAGACCGGATTTGCCTCGATCAAGCGCGAGGACGGCTTGCGGGTTCTGTCGGTGACGGGGGATATTTCCGAGGATAATCCCAAGCGCGCCGAGGAGATCAAGGCGAGCCTTAGCCGCGATATTCTGCCTCGGATCGAGAGCGAGTTTGGCGTGGCCTCGCGCATGGCTGGTCTGTCAGAGCAGGAAAACCAGTTTATTGCCGATGCCAAGCTTGGGTTCATGTTGGCGATTATCGGTATTTTCCTCACACTGGCGTGGATATTTTCAAGCTGGACCCGACCGCTGGTGGTGATGGCGATTATTCCGTTTGGCTTGGTCGGCACGATTTATGGTCATCAGGTGTGGAATGTGCCGTTATCGCTGTTTACCGTGGTTGGGCTGATCGGGATGACCGGGATTATTATCAACGATTCCATCGTGTTGGTGAGTACCATTGACGAATATGCCAAGGATCGGGATTTCATTCAGGCGATAGTGGACGGGGTGACAGATCGGCTGCGGCCCGTGCTTTTGACCACGTTGACCACGGTTCTGGGCCTTGCGCCATTGCTGTTTGAGACCTCGCGTCAGGCGCAGTTTTTGAAGCCGACGGTGATTACGCTGAGCTATGGGCTTGGTTTTGGACTGATACTGGTGCTGCTCATGGTGCCGTCGCTGCTGGCGATGCAGCGCGATATCTCCCGGCGCTTTCAGGCGTTTCGCCGCATGTTGGCGGGGGGCCGTGTGGGCTGGTCGCAGCGGCTGGTTTTATGGGGCGCGGTGCTGGCTTCGCTCGGGGCATTTCAGGCCAGCATTGGCTATTATGTCTTGAACGGGCGGCTGTTTGGGCCGCTGTCGGGCCTGACCAGTGGGTTTGAGGGGCTGCCGGATTGGATGTTTGCCTACGGGCTGTTCGCAGCGGCGATGGTTGTGATTTGTCTTGCCGGAGCGGCGCTGAGTGCGGGGGTGTTCTGGTTTGGGC
>CAYPUW010000160.1:1619-5594 GCA_964413925.1 uncultured Rhodobacter sp.
ACTTGCAGATCGGCGGGATCAAAGGTGAAGCCGTCTCCGGCATAGCTGATCAGCGTGGTCTGGGCCGTCAGTTTATCGCCATTGCGCTGGCTGGTTGATGGGGAGATCCATACATCTTGCAAGGTTGACTCAAATACAACGACTTCGGGCGTGGTCTCGGTGGTTGGCAGGTTGAATACCGCATCCAACTGATAGCCATCCTCGATCTTGGAAACTGTGCAGGAAACTGATTTCAGCCCGCTTTTGGCGGCTGGGATTTCGGCCTGATCAAGTGCGCCTTGGATCAGTGTGCGCGCTTGGTTTGAGGAGGGTTTCAGGCGCGCCGATAAATCCACCGTGACCGGAATGCAGACCTTGGCACAAACCCCTATCTCTAGATTAAGCGCGGCGGTGATGGGTGCGTTCGGCTTGGTTGGCTTAAGCTCGATTGGCAAAACCAGTTGGTGTTTATAGCCGATAATCTCCAATCCATCCACATACATGATGTCCGGTCGCGGCCAACGATAGGTGACTTGGGCGAGGTTTTTGGACCCCTGCCAGTTAAAGCGCGGCGGAATGCCGGTGTCGCCGCCAACCCGCCAATAGGTCTTCCAACCGGGGGCGAGGGTGACCTGCAAAGCCATCATATGCACGCCCGATGGTTCGCGCCAGCCGGGCAGGAGTTTGATTTGGACGACGTCATCAAGGATTGGCTCACCCGGGTTGGATTGCGCCTGAACTCCGCCGCCGAAAATCGACAACAGGAGGGCGAGAATTATGCGGGGGAAACGGATCATTTGGCCTCTGGATTTGCTGATCCGTCGGGTTTACAGGCATTTTCGGCCTCGCGATACTCACATTTTGGCGAAGCGGCGGTTTGGGCGGTGATTTGAACTTGAAACCAACGTGGTCAGGGGCCATCTTTGAGGCATGAAAAAAACCGAGAAAACCGGCGCTAAAGCGCAGGACGCGTGCCAGCATCTGGACGGAAAACTGCTGATTGCCATGCCCTCGATGGGGGATGTGCGCTTTGAGCGCTCGGTGATTTATATGTGCGCCCATTCAGAGGATGGGGCGATGGGGTTGATTGTTAACAAGCCCGCCCCCGAGCTTCGGTTCAACGATCTGCTGGAGCAGCTTGATCTGAAAGCGGCGCGCGAGACGGGCCAGATTCGCGTGCATTTTGGCGGGCCGGTGGAGCATGGGCGGGGGTTCGTTTTGCACTCGCCTGACTATGAAAGTGTTGATTCTACCCTGAAGGTTGACGAAAAATTTGGCATGACGGCGACGCTGGATATCTTGGAGGATATTTCCAACGGTGACGGGCCTGAGGCGGCTTTGCTGGCGCTGGGATATGCGGGTTGGGGACCGGGGCAGCTTGAGGGCGAGCTTCAGGCTAATGGCTGGCTGACCTGCGATGCGACCCATGATCTGGTGTTTAACGAGGGCGACGGGGATAAATGGGGGGCGGCTTTGGCGTCACTTGGTATCTCGCCGAGCTTTTTATCGGCATCTGGCGGGACGGCGTGATTTATAAGGTTGGTGGCGGTGCCGCCGGGCGGGACAGAGGGTTGAACGGACGGCCCTCGTCGCTGGACTCTATGTTGCCGCCCGCGTGAGGCGGTCGTTGATAGCGACCCCTAATCCGTGATGGGGAATCGGGGCCACGTTGATGGTTTTTACGCCGGTTTTTGCCGCTTGTGCGTCAAGATCATGCATGTGGGAAAACAGGTTGGCGGCGGCTTCGGTCAGATCCCCGCTGGGCGAAAGATTGGCGTCGGCAGCGGCGCAATCGGAGCCGAATCCCAGCCATAATGCGCCTGCTTGCGGTGCGGTCACGTTCAGGCGCACCTGCGCGTGCGGGGCGTAGTGGCTGGCGAGTTGGCCGGGTGAGGTCGGGCTTTGGCTTTGGCCTGCGCGACCAAGGGGTGCGGCGATCATTTGTTCGATAATCTCGGCAGGCAGGCCGCCGGATCTTAGCAAGGTTGGCGGGGTGGTTGCGGGGTCCAGAATGGTGGATTCAAGCCCCACCGGCGCAGGCCCCGCGTCGATTATGGCGTCGATCCGGCCTGACAGATCCGTCATCACATGGGCGGCAGTGGTGGGGCTGATCTGGCCGGAGAGATTGGCGGAAGGGGCGGCGATGGCCCCGCCAAATGCGCCTAGAATTTGCGTGGCCAGCGGGGTTGCGGGGATACGTAGCGCGACGGTTGGCAAGCCCGCGCTGACCAGAGACGAGACGGGGCTGTTGGGTTTGAGCGGCAATACCAGCGTTAACGGGCCGGGCCAGAACGCTTGGGCAAGGTCAAGCGCCAGTGGATTAAACTCGGCGTATCGCTTGGCGGTTTCAAGGTCGGATACGTGCAGGATCAACGGGTTGAAAGCGGGGCGGCCCTTGGCGGCAAATATTCGCGCCACGGCCTCGCCATTGCTGGCATCGGCCCCGAGGCCATAAACCGTCTCGGTTGGAAAAGCGACCAGCCCGCCCGCGCGCCAGATCGCAACCGCTTGGGTGATGCCGAGCGTGTCGGGGCGCAGGGTTTGGGTCTTGATCGGGGTCATTATGTCGTTACGTTTCAGTTGTTAAGGCAGGCGGGCAAAATGTAGGTTACATCAGGGTCGGGTTGACTTAACTTTGATTGCGACCCGTTGCAAAGCCCTTTGCGGCAAGGAGAGGTGAGAATGGCGTATAAAGCCCCGGTTTCAGAGGTGCGGTTTTGGCTTGATCAGGTGCTTGGCGCGGATGCGCTGGCCGCCAGTGAGCGGTTTGGTGAGGCCAGCGGCGATATGCGCCACGCGATCCTCAGCGAAGGGGGGCGGGTGTGCGAAGAGGTGCTGGCCCCGTTGCAGCGCGCGGGGGATTTGCATCCGGCGCGGCTTGAAAACGGGGTGGTGCGCACCTCGCCGGGATTTGCTGATGGGTATCGTGCGATTGCCGAGGGGGGCTGGATTGGTATCGCCGCTCCAAGCGAGTTTGGCGGTATGGGATTGCCGCAAACCCTGTCGGTTGCCATGAACGAGATGATGAGCGGGGCCTGTTTGGCGCTGGCGCTTAACCCTTTGATGTCGCAGGGACAAATCGAGGCTTTGCACCACCATGCCTCTGATGAAATGAAGGCGGTTTACCTGCCAAAACTGATTTCTGGCGCGTGGTCGGGGACGATGAATTTGACCGAGCCGCAGGCGGGTTCGGATGTGGGCGCGCTGAGTACCAAAGCTGCTCCCAACGATGATGGCAGCTATGCGGTGACCGGCCAGAAGATTTTTATCAGCTGGGGCGATAATGATTTTGCCGCCAATATCTGCCATCTGGTTTTGGCACGATTGCCGGGGGCGGTGGCGGGAACCAAGGGGATCTCGTTGTTTCTGGTGCCGAAGTTTTTGCCTGATGAGGCGGGAAATCCGGGGGTGGCTAACAGTCTGAAAGTGGTGTCGCTGGAGCATAAGCTGGGTATTCACGGCTCTCCCACTGCGGTGATGGAGTTTGATGGCGCGACTGGCTGGCTGGTCGGTGCCAAAAACGCCGGTATGAAGGCGATGTTCACCATGATGAACAACGCGCGACTGGGTGTCGGGGCCGAGGGGCTGGGCGTGGCCGAGGCGGCGTTTCAGCAGGCGTTGGCCTTTGCGCGCGAGCGCAGGCAGGGGCGTGCGCTGATCAAGGACGGCACGGGTACGATTGTGGATCATGCGGATGTGCGTCGGATGCTGATGGTGATGAAGACGCAAATATCGGTGGCGCGGGCGATCATTTATGCCACGGCGATTGCCGGTGATCTGGCGGTGGCCAATGGAGATGCGGTGATGGCGGCGCGGGCGGCTTTTCTGACGCCGATTGCCAAGGCGTTTGGCACCGAAACCGGCAACGAGGTCGCCTATTTGGGGGTGCAGGTCCATGGTGGCATGGGCTTTATCGAGGAAACAGGTGCCGCGCAGTTTTCGCGCGATGTACGAGTTACCGCGATTTACGAGGGAACCAATGGCATTCAGTCGATG
>CAYPUW010000161.1:0-5555 GCA_964413925.1 uncultured Rhodobacter sp.
ATTTTGCGGGCGGGCAATGGCCTGCTTGACGGGGTGCTGGAGCTGATCCCCTCGGCGCGGGTTGGTTTTGTCGGGCTTTACCGTGACGAGAAGACTTTAATGCCGGTCCAGTATTATTTTAAGGTGCCGGTTGGTCTTGAAAATCGCCGGGTTATCGCGGTCGATCCTATGCTGGCCACGGGTAATTCCTCCGTGGCGGCGATTGACCTTTTGAAGAACGCCGGGGCCACGGATATCCGGTTTTTGTGTCTGCTTGCGGCGCCTGAAGGTATCTCGCGCATGAAAGAGGCGCACCCTGATGTGCCGATTGTGACGGCAGCTGTGGATCAAAAGCTGAACGAGGTTGGCTATATCCTTCCGGGGCTAGGGGATGCGGGTGATCGTATGTTTGGTACTAAATAGGCTAAAAACCCTGTCTCCGCCCCTTTACTAAACCTTCATAATTAGGCACACTCCCCACCAGCTACAGGGGGTGGAAATGCGGGTATCGGGCCTAATAATTGCGAGTCTGGCGATTGCATCCATCGCCATTGTCGCCCAAGCAAAAACGTTGCGAGGTTCGAGCGGGCCTGCGGAAATTCCTCCGTTTAGCTTCAAGGGACTGCAATATGTGGACAGTGCGGGTTGCGCGTATATTCGCTCAGGTTATGCGGGAAAAGTGACCTGGGTGCCACGGGTTCAGCGTAACCGTCAGGTTGTTTGCGGGCAGAAACCATCGCTGGTCGCCGGGGCGAGCAAGCCGGTTGCGACGCCACGGGGCAAGAAAATCGCCAAGCTTATATCTGATAATACACCCGAAATGCGCCAGAGGCGTTTTAGCTGGTTTCAGGGGAACACGCGCAAGAAATCGCCGGTGGCCAAACCGGTTCTGACCCAGCAAGTGATGGCTGTGCCGGCTCCTAAAGTGGCGGTCGTGCGGCCCGCGCCGATCGCGGTTGCTGCGGCCAAACCGCAGCGGCAACTTTGGGTGCCACCAGTCCGACGCGGCCCGCAAGCCAATCATCCCGGCGATCTTTTCAACGGGCGGCTTGGCCGCAACGGCGTGGCCTCGGTTCAGGTGACGCGCACGGAGCCTGTGCTTCCGGTCGGATATAAAAGCCTGCTTGGCGATGATATGCTTGCATCCCGTCGTGGATTTGGCACGCCCGAGGGGCGCGCCGCAATGGATTTGTTGTGGACCCAAACCATGCCGCGCCGCCTGATCGATGTGACCACGGGACGTGATATGACGGCGCAACTGCCGCGGATAGTTTACCCATATGTCACGGCTTCAACCAGGTCTTATGGGGCGGTTTCCGCCAATGCGGGGGCGGTCAGAAAACGGTTTTTGCGAGACGAAGCATCGCCGGTAAATATGACAAAAGTTCAGGACGTTTCGGCTGCGAGCGACCAGATTGTCGGCGCGAAAGCGGCGGTGAAGGTTGTGGAGAAGGTTGAGAGGGTCACCTCCGCGAGCCGCTTTGTTCAGGTGGCGACGTTTGGGGTTCCGGCCAATGCAAAACGGACTTTGGCCAAGTTTAGCGCCGGTGGATTGCCGACCAATTCGCGGCCTTATATGCGCAAAGGCAAGAGCTATGCCATCGTGCTTTTGGGGCCGTTTCAGGATCAAATCAAGCTGGCGTCGGCGCTGACGCGGGCCCGGAAAGCCGGATTCTCCGACGCGTTTTATGTGGATTAACGCGTAGGTTCGGGACGCGTCAGTCCAAGGCGGCAAGCCGCAGGCGCGCGATTTGGTGGACCTGATTGAGGGCTTCGCGAAACTCGGACGCCATGTCATTGAGCAGTCGTGCGCGAAAATTTTCGAGGATTTCGAGACGGCTGCGCCCTTTTACCGCCAGAATGAACGGAAAGGCGAATTTCTCGCGATATTTGGTGTTGAGATCGGTGAATTCCGCGAATTCGGCGGGGGTGCAATGGTCAAGACCGGCTCCAGCTTGCTCGGATGTGCTCTCACGGGTCAGGGTTCCGCTTTGGGCGAGTTTTCCAGCAAGATCTGGGTGGGCGCGGAGCAAGATGAGTTGAGGTTCTGGCCCTGCGGACTCGACCAAAAGCGAAAACGGGCCAGCCAGATCAGAGGGTTTTTGGCGGTCGATATGGCCGTTTTGGTCGAAACATTTCTCCGCAATCCAGCTTGAATGTTCATAAACTCCGCCAAAACGGTTAACGAATTCGGTGCGTGTGAGGTGTTTCATCAGAGCTGTCCCAGAGGGCTATTGAAGCGACCAATCTAGCGATCACGTCCGGGGTTGCAAAGGAAAATTTCATGGCTGCGGGGGGCTAGTGGTGCGGGTATTTCCGGCCCCGGATATACGTGCTTCCAAGCGTCAGATCTTGTCCGTTGATGATATCGGCGAACATGGTCGTATCGACATTGCGGCCGGTCACGACCACGGCGACGGGACCGACCAAGGGGGTTAACCTGCCGCTTTGCAAGGCCGCCAACCCGACGCAAGAAGCCCCCTCGGCGACCAGACGCTCCTCGTAAAACAGGGTCTGCATGGTGCGATAAATCTGTTGTTCGCTGACCAGTAGCGTGTCATCGAGCAGCCGAGTGCAAAGGTCGAGCGTGTAGGAATTATTATCCATGATGCCGCCGCCAAGGCTGTCGGCGAGCGAGCCGACCTCATCGACCGCGACTGGGTGGCCTGTGCGAATCGAGGCGTGCATGGCGGCGCCTTGATCCATGGTGATGCCGATGACTTTGATCGACGGCTTGATCGATTTGGCCGCCAGCGCGATACCACCGGCCAGCCCTCCGCCAGAAAGCGGCACCAGAAGTGTTTCAATGTCGGGGCGAGATTCGAGCAGTTCAAGCGCGATGGTGCCTTGGCCTGAGATCACATAGGGGTCGTCAAACGGAGACAGGTCGTAAAGACCTTGATCGCGTACCAGACGGTTGACTTCTTTTTGGGCATCATCTTGATTTTGCCCGATAATTCTTACCTCGGCCCCAAGCGCGCGGATGCCGTCAACCTTTGTTTGAGGCACGAGTTCGGACATACAGATTACCGCTTTGATCCCCGATGCGCGGGCGGCGTACGCGACGCCGCGCCCGTGATTTCCGGTCGAGCAACAAGTCACGCCGGTCACGCCGCTTGGCAGATTGAGGATGGCGTTGGCCGCTCCGCGCAGCTTGAACGCGCCGATTGGTTGCATGGTTTCAAGCTTTAGCAAGACCTCGACACCACTGAGTTGGCTGAAAAACGGCGATGGAATTAGGGGGGTGTTGGTCGCGATTTTGCGAATGGTTTTCTGTGCAGCGCGGATGGTTTGGAGCGAGATTTCTTCCATGTTTTGGCCGCGACCCTAGCAGATAAGCGTTGATATGTGCCGGAGCGCCAGCGTGTATCCGCCGGTTCCGCAGCCCGCGATTACCGCATCGGCGCGACCGGAGATATAGGAGTGGTGGCGGAAGGATTCGCGTTTGTGGATGTTGGAGATATGCACCTCGATCACCGGCGCATCGAATGTGTTGAGCGCGTCCAAAATAGCGACGGATGTGTGGGTGAAGGCGGCCGGATTTATGATGATCCCGGCGGCTTGATCGCGGGCCAGATGGATATGCTCGACGATTTCGCCTTCGTGATTTGACTGAAAAAACTTGATGCCAAGGCCGAGCTGTTGGCCGAGTTTTGTGCAGGCGTTTTGGATGTCGCTCAGCGTTTTATGGCCGTAAACCTCTGGTTCGCGCTGGCCCAAAAGATTAAGATTTGGGCCATTTAGAATGAAAATCGTTTTGCTCACCGCGCATGTCCTTTGAGGGGTCAGGGCTGGGCCTGATCATGGTGGGCAGAATAGCCAAAACTGGCGTGGGTGCAACTGTTGTCAAAAGGAGTTCTCGCGCATGATTGGCGTTGCATCGGCGGGCAAAGGCGGCAAAATAGTGCAATGGAAATGATCCTTGAAAATGAAGTTTGCCGGATTGAGGCGATTGAGCCGGCATCGGGCGAGCAGGAAACCGTGTTGCTGTCTTTCACCGGCATCGGTCATGCGATGGGCGGGCTGGAGATACAAAAAACCGAGTTTTTTGGGGCTGGACGTGGGTTTGATAACGTTATTTTTATCTCTGATCTGGTGCGCTCTTGGGGCAATTCCCTCGATTTTGACGAGATTCTTGCAGCGTTGCGACCCTTTGTGGAGGGGCGAAAGCTTTTTGCGATTGGCAATAGTATGGGCGGGTTTCTTGGTGTGGTCATGAGTAATTTGCTCAAGATCGACACGGTGGTGGCCTTTGTGCCGCAGTTCAGCGTCTCCGGTAGGGTCTTTTGGACGGAGCATCGCTGGCGCAATCATCGGGTGCATATTAAGGAGTATAAAATTCCGAGCCTTGCTGATCAGTTCAACGCAACGACCCAGTATTATCTGTTTTCCAGCAACTCTTGGCCGGATCGCAAACACTGGAAACGCTTTCCAGCGGGGCCAAATATCGATAATATCGTGTTGAAGGACGGGGCCCATAATCTGGCTGCGGGGCTGAAGGAGAGCGGCAAACTTTCGGGGCTGATCGAGGCGTGTTTTACCGGGCGGTTTTCGATCGAGTGGATGAATGACACGCTGGGGGTTGGGGCGCGCAAGATTTGATCAATCGGTGTGCAGCCCCTCAACGCCGCGCAGGATCAGGTCGGTGACGAGATCGCCATATTGCGCGCGGCTCAGCCCTTTGCCGGGGCGATGCCACATGTAAAACCAGTTGAGCATTCCAAACAGAGACATGGTGACGGGGCGTAAGCTTTCGGGGTTATTGGCGTAAATTTCGGGGGTGACGGCGCGCAGAGCATCGGCGACTATGGCGACGATTTGGCGTTGTAAATCGGCCAGGAAGGCGCGCTCGCGCTCGGGCAGGGCGGTCATGGCCTCGGTTTGGACTTGATGCTCGGCATCGGCATTGCGGTAGGCGTCAAGAATGGCGTGGATGATTTGGCGCAGGTTTTGCGACCTATCGGGGCCAGATTGATCGACGGTTTTCAGGGTTGTCAGCAAGGCGGTTAGGTGGGTGTTGACGATGTCAAATAGTAGCGCGTCTTTGCTGTTATAATAGTGGTATATCAATGCCTTAGAGACACCACAAGCGATGGCAAGTTGGCTCATGGAAGAGCGGTCAAACCCGTTATGGGCGAAAAACCGCGCGGCGTTTTTCAGGATGGCGAGGCGCTTTTGCTCATAGTCTTTGGCGATGGTGCGGGCCATCAGGACTTGGGCCGATTATCAACGACGCGCACGGCTTTGCCTTGGGATCTGGCGACTTTGCCCGGTTCACTCGTGCGCACTTCGGTCGAGATGCCGACGGTGGATTTTATCCGTGCGCCGAGCCGTTTGGCGGAGGCTTGGCGTTCGGTTTCGCTGGCTGCGGCGACAGTCGGCTCTACGTGGATGATCATGTGGTCCATGCGGCCCTTGCGGATCAGTTCGATCTGGAAATGCGGGGCGAGAGTGGTGATGGTCAGAAGTTGCTCCTCGATTTGGGTCGGGAAAACGTTAACGCCGCGCAGAATGATCATGTCGTCGCTGCGTCCGGTGATCTTTTCCATCCGCCGCATCGAGCGCGCGGTGCCGGG
>CAYPUW010000162.1:0-5541 GCA_964413925.1 uncultured Rhodobacter sp.
GTTCCAAGTCAGGATCATTTCGTGAAAAGTGAGAGGCTGGACAACGACCCAAACGAGACTCGTTACGGCTGCTTCCTTCCGGATCTGACCGGGTTGGCGAGGCGCTCACCCGCGCCAACCTCTCAATCGGGTATATAGGTCGCGCGCGCAGCCCGGTCAATGGCCTGCGCCAAACAGGATAAACGCCAGAAACCCCGAAAATTCACAACCCCGAAAATTCACAGCGCCCAAACGCTTTGATGCCGGTTTACGGTTGTGTCTTTTGCCGGAGGTTGTTTTATTTGCGCCGACCACTAAGGCTCGAAAGGACGACAACGTGAAAACACCTCAACCGCAACTCTCGTCTTGGCCGTTTGCGCTGGCCGCGCACCCATGAAACACGCCGAACAGGTTACCTTTGGCGGCGCAAACCTTAACCGCGCCACCGAGCTACGCAGTGACGAAAACGCACTTGACGCGATGCGGGCCAATCCCGTCACGCGCGTTTTGCCGATTTGGCGCGGCAAGCCCCTCATCACGGGGGAGGCCAGCGACCAGATTTCGTTTCTCAAGCCAAGCCACCCATTGTTTAACGACGCCAACGAGGCGGCGGTTTTTCTTGGTCTGGACGATCAAGGCCCGATTTTTGCACGCGATATTTCCGCGTGGAGCGGGCCAACAAATACCGACCCCGATCTTGGCAACTTCATTGATCAAAGCGAGCAATGCCATCCCACCCTGCCGCAAACCGAGCGGTTTGCCGAGCTTCGCCAGATCATGGCCCGCCTGACACCCGCCGAGGCCGAGCTGATCGTCATGGCCCAAGGGCTGTTTGCGTGGCACCGTTACCACGGCTTTTGCGCCAATTGCGGCCATAAAACTACGATCACTCAGGCAGGTTGGCAACGCACCTGCCCACAATGCGCCCGCGTACATTTCCCCCGCACCGATCCCGTCGTGATCATGCTGATCACCCGTGGCAACAAGCTGTTGATCGGCCGCTCGCCCCAATGGCCCGAGGGCATGTACTCGCTATTGGCCGGTTTCATGGAGCCGGGCGAAACCGTCGAAGCCGCCGTTCGCCGCGAAGTGTTCGAGGAAACCCGCGTGCGCGTCGGCGCAGTTGGCTACCTCGCCAGCCAGCCATGGCCGTTCCCCTCGTCCCTGATGATCGGCTGTTGGGGTCATGCCATTAGCGACGAAATCACCATTGACGAGGTCGAGATTGAGGACGCCAAATGGGTCACGCGCGAAGAGATCACCGACAGTTGGGCCAATCAAAGCTCGGTGCTGATTGCCGCGCGCAAGGGGGCGATTGCGCATTTTCTGATCAAGAACTGGTTGTCAGACACGCTTTCTTAAGGCAACTATTCATAAGTCAATAACGGGCAGTTAAAGAGTAAACAGGAGACCACAAATAAATGAAATTCATGGGCAAAACCGATATTAACGCGTCGCTGAACGACACTTTCGCCGTCTTTGCCGATTTCGGTTTTTTCGAAACTATTGCCAGCAAATCCGGGGCAAAAACCGTGCGCACCGACGAATTGACCGCGCCGGGACCGGGCATGTCGTGGCAAACCGAGGTGGATTTCAGAGGTAAGCCGCGCAAGTTGCAGGTTGAACTAATCGACTATGATCCGCCACACAGCCTCAACTTTTTGGCTAATTCTGACGGCTACAAGGTAGAGATCAACGTCGCGCTCAGCCGCTCCTCAGCCAAGTCTACCAGCGCATCTCTTAAGCTCGACGTGAGTGCAAAATCCATGACCGGACGGATCACATTGCAGTCCGCACGGGTAAAAAGAAAGGCTCTGCAAGCGCGGTTTCAAAGCAGGATCGACAAGCTTGGCCTCAAGATCGTAAGCCGCGCAAATTCGGTCTGACATCGGTGCGAACCATCCCTACCAGACATCTCGCGCCGATTTCTATCTGCTTCTATCTGCCGGATAAACGCCTAACACCTTGATATGAGTGGTGAAATACTCCAACTCCTCAAGCGCACGCTTGACGTTGGCGTCATCGGGATGGCCTTCGACATCGGCGTAAAACTGCGTCGCCACAAATGATCCACCGACCATATAGCTCTCCAGTTTCACCATATTGACCCCGTTAGTGGCAAACCCGCCCATCGCCTTATAAAGCGCGGCGGGAATATTGCGCACGCGAAAAACAAAGGTGGTTATCATCGCCGGATCACGACGCGAAAGATCAGGCGCGCGCGCGCAAATCAAAAACCGGGTGGTGTTGTTGGCGTGGTCCTCGATATGACGCGCCAAAACATTCAGCCCATAAATCTCGCCCGCAAGCTCACTGGCAAGCGCCGCCTGATCCCCTCGCCCGACCTCGGCGATATGCTTGGCCGAGCCAGCGGTATCCACGCCGATCATGGGTTTAATCCCGTGAGTGCCCAAAAATTCCCGGCATTGCCCCAGCAAAACCGTGTGGCTGGTCGCGGTTTTCACATCGCCAAGCTTGGTTCCCGCGACGGCCAGCAGGTTAATATGAACCCGCACAAACGCCTCGCCGACAATATAAAGACCGCTTTCCGGCAACAGGCTGTGAATATCGGCAACCCGTCCATAGGTCGAGTTTTCCACCGGCAACATCGCCAGATCGACCGCACCCGTAGTTAACGCCTCGATCGTATCCTCGAATGTTGCGCAGGGCACCGCCTGACAATCGGGGGTGGCCTCATGGCAAGCTTGATGCGAATAAGCGCCCGGCTCGCCCTGAAATGCAATCCGTTTTGCCGGGGGTTTTTCTTGACTGGACATTTTCACGCCTTGAACAAATTGGTCGTTTGATCGCGGCTTCTACACCTTGCAAACGACGAGGGGAAGCGTTTAGAAAGGCATTGGTTTAATGAGATGCGGCCTTGCCCGCGCTACGATAGCATGCGGCCCGACCGCACTAAGGGATGGATAACGATGTTTAACACGATGGCAGTAACCAAAGTTGGCGGAGCGCTTGCAGGTGCTTTGCTGGTATTTCTGTTAATCAATTGGGCAGGCGACATTATCTACTCTACGGAGACAAAGCACGGGGTCAGTGCCGAAGCCGCCTATCTGATCGATATCCCCAAAAACGCCCCTGAAACGACCGCAGCCGCAAGCGCAGGCCCGAGCGTGGCCGAGATGGTCGCAGCCGCCGATACTATTAAAGGCAAAAAGGTATTTTCCAAATGCAAGGCCTGCCATAAAATCAGCGAAGGCGTAAACGCCATTGGCCCCTCGCTTTACGGCGTGGTTGGTCGCGCCAAAGGCACATTGGCCGGATTTTCCTATTCCAATGCCATGCTCTCTAAAGGCGGCGCTTGGACGGTTGAGGATCTCAACCATTTCCTGACCAAGCCCAAAGATTTCGTTCCCGGCACCAAAATGGGCTTTGGTGGCCTCAAGAAAGAACAACAGCGCGTGGACCTGATCGCCTATTTGAAAACGCTCGGCAACTGATCAGCGCATGCATATCGTCGATGGAATTGAGGCCGCCTGGCATTTGGGCGGCCTTTTTCGTGGCGCAAAACCGCTCATTTGGCTGGACGCACCCCATATTGAAACAATCTTAACGCAATCGCGCATTGCATGTTAACAGCCCGCGCATTTACCTTGATACTGTGCCCACACACGCCAACAGTACATTTGCGCCGACCGCAAGGGAGTACACCAATGCACCGCTCGAACCACGCCCCTTTAGCCAAAACCGCCAGCCAAAGCCTCCGCAGCAAAACGCGCGCGTTGCTGCTGTTCGCCCTCCTATCCCTAAGCGTTCTGGTGCTGGCGGTGCAGGCCAATGCCGCCGAAAAGATCATCAAATCCAACGGCATCTCCACCTTTGGCGAGCTGAAATACGGCCCCGACTTCAAACATTTCGACTATGTAAACCCCGACGCACCCAAGGGCGGCACCTTCTCCACATGGGGGTTTGGCACGTTTGACAGCCTCACACCCTATATCCTCAAAGGCCAAGCTGCCCAGCTCTCCTCCATCTTTTTCGAGAGCCTGATGGTTGGCGACGACGACGAGCCTGACGCCATGTACGGCCTGATCGCCAAAAGCATCGAATACCCCGAAAACCGTCAATGGGCGATTTTCAACATGCGCCCCGAGGCCAAATTTTCCGACGGCACCCCCGTCACCGCAGCGGACGTGGTATTCTCGTTCAACGTCCTAGTCACCAAAGGCCGCCCGAGCTTTCGCGTCACTTTAAGCGATTTTGAAAAAGTCGAAGCACTTGGCCCAAACCGGGTCAAATTCACCTTCAAACAGGGCGCCAATACCCGCGAGCTGCCCATGACAGCCGCCGGTCTGCCAATTTTCTCCAAGGCCTATTACAAAGATCGCGATTTTGCCAAAAGCACACTTGAGCCCCCGCTTGGCTCTGGCCCTTATGTGCTCGACAAGGTGGAACCGGGCAAGACCGTCTCTTACAAACGCCGCGATGATTACTGGGGCAAAAACCTGCCCGTCAACGTCGGTCGCTGGAATTTCGACAAGCTGGCGGTGGAGTATTACAGCGACTACACCGCCGCGTTCGAGGGCTTTAAAGGCGGCTCGTACAACTACCGCGAAGAGTATTCGTCCAAGGTCTGGGGCACGGCTTACGACTTTCCCGCGCTTAAAGACGGCTATGTGATCAAAGAGCAAATCCCTGACCGCAACCCCTCCGGCACCCAAGGTTTCTGGTTCAATCTGCGCCGCGACAAGTTCAAAGACACGCGCGTGCGCGAAGCCCTTGGCATGGCCTTCAATTTCGAGTGGTCCAATCAGGCGCTGTTTTACGGCATTTACAGCCGCACCGATTCGTTCTGGGAGAACTCCAATTTGCAGGCGACCGGCATGGCGTCCCCCGCCGAATTGGCCCTGCTCGACCCATTGCGCGCCAATCTTCCTGACAGCGTGTTCACCAAACCGGCCTTCACGCCAGCCGTGTCCAAACCCGAGCAACTCGACCGCAAAATCCTTCGCAAAGCGGGCAAGCTGATGGATGCCGCTGGCTGGAAAGTGGTTAACGGCGTGCGCCAAAACGCCAAGGGCGAAAAGTTCGAGATCGAAATTCTCAACGACAGCCCCGCGTTTGAGCGCATCATGAACCCCTATATCGAAAACCTCAAACGCCTCGGCATCATCGCCACGCTGCGCAATGTCGACAGCGCCCAGCAAACCGAGCGCGAAAAAAACTTCGAGTTCGACATCGTCACCCGTCGCTACGTCATGTCGCTCACACCGGGGCTGGAGCTGCGCGGCATGTTTACCAGCGCCACCGCCAACCTGCCCGGCTCTGCCAATATCACCGGGCTGGCCAATCCGGCAATTGACGCGTTGGTGGTTGACGTGGAGAAGGCCGAGACCCGCGCCGACCTCAATGTCGCCGTCAAAGCGCTTGATCGCGCCCTGCGCAGCCTGCATATCTGGGTGCCGCAATGGTACAACCCTTACCACAATATCGCCTATCTCGACGTATTTTCACGACCAAAAATCCTGCCTCCGTTTTCGATGGGCGAGATGGCGGCACTAAAAGTGTCCCAAGCTTTGGAACGGGAAGAAAACGATGAAGGCCTGG
>CAYPUW010000163.1:0-5526 GCA_964413925.1 uncultured Rhodobacter sp.
GGAAAAGGGACAGATCAGCGCGTTTGGTATTTTTCCAGCAATGCGGTCTTAACGTCGCTTGGCACGAATTTTTCAATCTCCCCGTCAAGCCGCGCGATCTCTTTGACCAGCCGTGAGGCGATGGCCTGATGGCTGGCATCGGCCATCAAAAATACGGTCTCGATTTTATTATTCATGGCGCGGTTCATGCCAACCATTTGAAATTCATATTCAAAATCAGAAACCGCACGCAGGCCGCGAATGATCATGCTGGCACCAACATCCTCGGCGCATTGAATGAGCAGGTTTTCAAACGGATGGACCACGATCTCCACATCGAGCAATTTTCGCACCGCATCACATTCAGCCTCGATCATCGCCACCCGCTCATTTAACGAAAACAGCGGTCCCTTGTCGTGGTTAATAGCAACCCCGATCACCAAGCGATCAACCAGCGTGCAGGCGCGGCGAATGATGTCGATATGTCCGAGTGTTATCGGGTCAAACGTGCCGGGATAAAGGCCAGTGCGCATGAGATTTCCTGTCTGATAGGCCGAATTTGCAAAACCTTATTGCGCGCGGCGCGCTTGTGCAATCGGAATTACTAACGCCTGTAAACCACCGCGCCGGGGTTCATGATACCATTGGGATCAAGTGCTGATTTGATCACCCGCATCGCCGCAAGCTTGGCCGGGTCGCCGTATTTTTGCAAATCCTCAAGCTTGAGACGGCCAATGCCATGCTCGGCCGAGATCGAGCCGCCGAGCTGATCCACCAGACCGTAAACCGCGTCCTTGATACCGGCGCGCAGATGGCTGAAATCGTCGCGATTTCGCCCCTCTGGCGGATAGACATTATAGTGAAGATTGCCGTCGCCAAGGTGGCCAAAACAGTTGATCCTCAGATCGCCAAAGCCTGCAACCAGCGCCTCGCCACGGGTGATCAGTTCGGGAATACGGCTGATCGGCACGGAAATATCGTGGGAATTTATCGCGCCGATCAGGCGGTTTGCCTCGGGGATGGTCTCGCGCAGGGTCCAGAACTCCTGCCGCTGGGTCTCGTTTTGCGAGATCAGCGCGTCGCTGACCAGCCCCTGCTCCATCGCGCGCGCCAGCAGCGTTTCAAGCTCTGAGGTCAGATCATTGCCTCCACCAACAGAGATGCCAACAGAAATATCGGCCAGCACCATCCACTCGCTTGGGGCAGCAAACGGCTGGCGAATTGCGGGGAGCTTTTCGTCCAAAAACTCCAAGCCCTGCCGGTGGATTAACTCAAACGCCGAGATCGCGCCACCAAGCTCTGCCTCAAATACCATTAGCAGACGCAAAGCCGCCGCCGGATCGGTGATGCACAAGAACGTCGAGACCATAACTCTCGGGCGCGCAAACAGCTTCAGCGCCGCTGCCGTGATGATACCAAGACTGCCCTCAGAGCCGATCAGCAGGTTTTTAAGATCATATCCGGTGTTATCTTTGCGCAGATGTTTGAGGCCGTGCCAGATGGTGCCATCGGGCAGCACCGCCTCCAGCCCCAGACATAAATCACGCGCATTGCCATAGCGCAGCACACCGATTCCTCCCGCGTTGGTCGCCAGATTGCCGCCGATCTGACAGCTTCCCTCGCTGGCAAGCGACAGAGGAAACAGCCGGTCATGTTGCGCCGCTTTGGCCTGAAGAGAGGCCAATATCACCCCCGCCTCGGCCACGATCACGTTATCACCCAAAGCAACCTCGCGGATTTTGTTAAGCCGTTCCAGCGACAAAACCACAGGGGCCGGACCTTCCGGCAGCACCTGCCCGCCAACCAGCCCGGTGCCGCCGCCATATGGCACGATGCCGATCCGATTTTGATTGCAGATTTTGACGATTTTGGCCACGTCCTGCACGTTGTCAGGGGCCAGAACCGCGCCAGCCACGCCGCGATAAAACCCGCGTGGCTCTTCCAGATAGCGCGGCTCGATCGGCTTGAAACAGGCAGACGGCAGCGCGTTTTGCAAGGCTTTCAGAGTGGTCGCGCCAAGCGGATTTAGGCTCATGGTGCCACACTCCCCGCATCGGTTTTGCCGCGCCTATCATGGCGCAAGCTGGCGTAAAGTACATGGGTGCGCCAACGGCCAGAGATTTGCAAATAGCTCTGCGCCACCCCTTCATATTTGAAGCCGGATTTCTCAAGCACCCCACGCGAAGCGGTGTTTTCGGGCAGGCAACCGGCCTCGATCCGGCTGAGGTCAAGCTCACTGAACGCATGGTGAACCAAGCCCGTCACCGCCTCGCGCATATAGCCACGTCGCGCAAATCGCTGCCCGGTCCAATAGCCGATGGTGCCGCATTGCGAGGGGCCGCGCTGAATGTTGTCAAGGGTGATCGCGCCCAGCAGTTCCTGATCCTCGCGCCGGATCAAAAACAGCGGCAGGCCCGCACCACTCGCTGCCGCAAGGCTGGCCGCACGCACCCTTTGGGAGAACGCGCGTTTAGAAAGGTGGTTGCGCGACCAAAGCGGCTCCCACGGCTTGAGGTGCTCGGCACTTTCAGAGCGCAGGCCGCTCCAAAGCGCGTAATCGGCAGGTTTGGGCAGGCGCAAAGTCAAACGATCGGTTTCAATCGCCAGCAGTTTGCGCCGCCCAAAGATCATGCCTTGAGCGCCTCTGTCAGCTCCGCCAATTGCGGGGCCTGATCGACTGGACCATAAAGCGCCATCGACATCATGCCGCTCGCGCACAGGTTTTGGGCAAAATCACTGACTTTGCCAAGGGTGACCGCGTCGATCTTGGCCACAGTTTCGTCAAGCGGCGGCACCCGGTTCCAGATCGCCACCATCCGCGCCAACCGCTCGCAGCGAGAACCAGGGCTTTCAAGCCCCATCAGCAATCCAGCCTTGAGTTGCGTTCGCGCGCGCGCAACCTCAACCTCGGCCATATCCTCACCCGAGCGTTTCAGCTCGTCGATGCAAAGATGCGCTAGCCCAGCCACATCTTGCCCGCTGGTACCTGAATAAATGGTTAACATTCCGGTGTCAGAAAACGCCCCCGCACTGGCATAGATCGAATAACACAGCCCGCGCTTTTCGCGCGCCTCCTGAAACAGACGCGAAGACATGCCCCCGCCCAGCGCCATCGAGTATATCTGGGCGGTATAAATCGCGTCGTCGCAATAGCCCGGCCCCTCCAGCGCGAGGGTGAAATGCGCCTGCTCCAGATCCTTGATTTGCCGGTATTCATGCGCACCAAAAACGCCTTTGACCGGCAGTGCGGACGATGTGCGCGGTAGATGGCCAAACAAACGCTCGGCCTGCGCCAACAGGGCGTCATGATCAATCGCCCCCGCCGCCGACAGGATCATCTGCTCGGGACCATAATGGGCAGAAACAAAGTCGCGAAAGTCGTCACGTTTGAAGTTTTGCACCCGCTCGGCAGGGCCAAGAATGGCGCGCCCCATTGGCTGATCGGGGTAAGCGGCCTGTTGAAGCCAATCAAAAATCACATCATCGGGCGTGTCGTTGCTTTGGCCGATTTCTTGCAGGATCACGCCGCGCTCGACCTCGATCTCCTTGGGGTCAAAGGTCGAGTTCAGCACAATATCGGCAATGATATCAACGCCGAGCGGCACATCATCCTCCAGCAGCCGCACATGATAGGCGGTCATTTCGCGGCTGGTATAGGCGTTGATATAGCCGCCCACATCCTCGATCTCTTCGGCGATTTTCAGGGCCGAGCGGCGCTCTGTACCCTTAAAGGCCATATGCTCAAGAAAATGGGCGATGCCGTTTTGCTCTTGGCGCTCATGGCGCGCACCGGCCATGACCCAGACGCCCAGCGCCGCCGATTTCAGCCCCTCCATGCGCTCCGTCACCACGCGAAAACCGTTGGCAAGGGTGTGAAATTCAACGCTCATGGCTGGATGCCTTTTTTGATCAGCGCCTTGATCGCCTCAAGATCATTGGCAACTGTTGTGATGCGCTCGGGGCGCTCAAACAGGTCGGCCATATGGGGCGGCAATGCGGGACGAACCCCGCAAGCGGCCTCGACCGCATCGGGGAATTTGGCGGCATGGGCGGTGGCCAGCGCGATCATCGGCACCGCTCCGGTCATGCGCTTGTCGGCGGCAACCTTGACGCCAACCGCCGTGTGGGGGCAGATCACCTGACCGGTCATTTTCAACACCGTGGCAATGGCGACCGAGGTTTCATCCTCTGAGCAATCGGCGCTGTCAAACTCAAGTCGCAGCCGCGCCAGCGCCCCTTGTGAGAGGGTGAACGCGCCGGTTTTCGCCAGTTGCTCCATCAATTGCGCCACCGCCCCGCCCTCACGGTTATAAACCTCAAACAAGGCACGCTCAAAGTTGGAGGAGACCTGAATATCCATCGACGGGCTGATCGACGGGGTAACCCCTTTGGTGGTGTAGGCCCCGGTTTCCAACGTGCGGTGCAGGATGTTGTTTTGGTTGGTGGCCACGATCAAACGATCGATTGGCAAGCCCATGCGCCGCGCCACATAGCCTGCGAAGATATCGCCGAAATTGCCGGTCGGCACGGTGAAGCTGACCTTGCGGTAAGGCGCGCCCAAGCTCACGGCCGAGGTGAAAAAGTAAACCACTTGCGCCAGCACCCGCGCCCAGTTGATCGAGTTGACCCCCGCCAGACGCACGCCATCGCGAAAGTCAAAATCATTGAACATGTCTTTGAGACGAGCCTGACAATCGTCAAAATCGCCATCAACCGAGATCGCATGCACATTGGCCTCGGTCGGGGTGGTCATCTGGCGGCGCTGCACCTCGGAAACACGCCCGGTGGGATAAAGGATAAACACATCCACCGCCTCAAGCCCACGAAAAGCCTCGATCGCTGCCGAGCCAGTGTCGCCGCTGGTCGCCCCAACAATAGTCACCCGCTCGCCGCGCCGCTTGAGTGCGACCTCGAACATCTGGCCGATCAGTTGCATGGCCAAGTCTTTGAAGGCAAGGGTCGGGCCGTGATACAGCTCAAGCAAAAAGTTGTTCTCGCCGATTTGCACCAGCGGGCAGCGGGCCTCGTGGTTGAAACCCTTATAGGCGCGCTGAATGATAGCGTGAAACTCGTCATCGTCAAAAGCATCGCCGATGAACGGCTTCATCACCCGAAACGCCACCTCCTCGTAAGGCAGGCCAGCAAAGGCAGCGATCTCGTCTGCGCTCAGCGTCGGCCAGCTTTCGGGCACATAAAGGCCGCCATCGCGCGCCAGCCCCGTCAGCATCGCCTGCTCAAAGGAAAGGACAGGAGCCTGCCCGCGGGTCGAGATATATTTCATCGGGTTTGTCCGCTTTATCTAATCCAGTTGCCGCCTGATACGCCAAACCCAGTAGACTGTCATCCCCAACCATGCCAGCGCCATTAAAAACCACGTTACCGCGTATTCTAAGTGGTTATTGGGAATACCCGAAGAGGTGACCGGCCACGGCAGCACCTTGGCCGCACCGCCAGAATTAGAGCGCAGCACCACCAAAATCGGCGCAGCCTTCAAGAATTTTGCCATCGCCGGTAAATCGCGGGCAAACCAGATATTCGCCGCCAGAT
>CAYPUW010000164.1:0-5461 GCA_964413925.1 uncultured Rhodobacter sp.
ATATCACCTGTTGAGCCGGTGTGAGACAGTGGATGATTTCCTCTTGAAATACTTGGCTCATCGGGGTGATTTGATCCATCATTGCGCGGCCTTTTGTGGTCAGCGACAATTCGATCAGCCGCTTGTCGGCCGGGTTGATTTTCTTTGAGACATATCCCGCCTCGACCAAACGCGCCGCCGCGCGGCTGGCTTTGGATTTATCCATACCAACCCGTCGATAGATTTCACGAATAGAAATCTTTTCGACTTGCGAAAGATGGGCCACGACGCGCCACTCTGGCACCGAAATGTTGAACTGTCGTTGATATTTTTGCGCGAATCTATCGCTGATTAGGCTTGCGAGTACGGCTAATTGATAGGGCAGGAATTTTTCGAGGACAAAGTCTGACACCAAAACGCCTTTTCGTTGCGAATGCGATGACGCCCATATGGCCACGAAATTGAGGGGATTTCAAGAAATGTGGGCAGTACCAATGGCCAATTATGCGCGCAATACGGACTTTTTGCTAAAGCCGTTCTAGAATATGGGCTTGTTGTTCGATGGCCACTATCTGAACGGCGGCATTTTTTAGGCTCAAGGTCAGGGGGTCGATCTGCATTATCGCCAGAACCAAGCGCTCGACAGTTGTCGGGTTGGAATATTCAGCCAATCGCGCGCGATATTGCGCTTCGCCCTGATTGAATAAAATAGCGGCCTTGAGGATAAACAGAAAAATTAGCCCTCTGTTAACTGCGGACCATAGCAGCCACAGCCCGGACAGGCGCGACCAGATTGTTGGCCGGTGCCGCCCGTCATGATGGCTCAGGACAAAATCTGTTCCGGTCTGATCCCAGTAGGTTGTAGTTTTGCTGTTGCTCATCATTTTGACCTTGCTGGAATTTAGAAAAGCGGTGCGTTTAACCTCCCGAACATGGCATGGGCCTCATGCGCTTTGAGGGCGGGCAAGCAGGTCTGCCCGTAACTGGCCGGTTCTGCCGCAAGCTCTGGAAATAGCGCGAAAAGCTCGGTGCGGGCGTGATTTATCACACCCTGAACGGCGGTTTTTCCGGGATAAAAGCTTTCCGAAAGCAGGCCGTTGGACCAAATGGTTTGATGCTGATCAAACATGAAATGATAATATGTCACCTCGCGCGCACTGAAATCGCGGGTGATGTCAGTGTCGTTGAGCAAATGCACCGCAGCGACCAGAACTTCGGCTGCGCCAAACATCAATTCGGCGCGCCAGTCGTCGATTAATATCCGGTGCTGGGGCGACACAATGAGGTCGGCATTCGGACGCCCTTCGCCCAGCGCATCTTTACGAATGCGTATCGGCCGAAATTCCGGGTGCAGAGCCAGTTCGGATTGCCCTACATGGCGTTTTGATTTCCAACGGATTGCTCGGCTCGCTCCGTCGCCGCATTTCACCATATCGCCAAGGCAAAGCGCCTCGACCGCAATCGCCCCCCGATCCGTGGCTATCAACATGCCCTCGCCAAAACAGGTGATGATGATGTCAGCATCGTCGTCGCTGTCGGAGGAGCTTACATCGATAGACACAGAATGATGTTCATCGTCAGACCCCACATAATCAATGGTGTAAACGCTGCCATCATTGCTCCAAGACTGAGCGTTGGTCACAACAAACGTGTCGCCACTATCAATGCTCTGCGCAGTTATCGAGAAGTCGTCGTTAAAGCCGGACAGGTCGATCTGATACTGGTCATCCCCTCCGGGGCCTTGCCCGAGATCGGTGGGGGTGCCATCACCAAACCCCTGAATATGCACCTGGGTCAGATCGCCGCCGTCGGTCAGCACGACATATTGAGAGTCGTCAACATCGCCCGTGACCAAATCGTCACCGTCAATATTTCCGTTAGTGATCGGTACAACAAGAGACTCAGATGACATGCGTAATCTCCTCGAATTCGCAGCCCCACCCTTAAGTCGATAATATGAATAAGAAAGCCGCAAAACGTGAAATTCTTACGGCAAATTGATGAAAATTCGTGGCAGATTTTAGGCTATTTTTGGGCGTCGTTCAGAAGATTGGCTAAAACAAGCGCACTTATAACGGCCTCAAAATCGCCAGCCAGCCCGCAGTTTTTCGCGCCAAGCCGATAGCCTCGCAATGCCGAGGACGCGATCATCGGCAGCTCATCTGGAAAGCGGCGAAAGATTGCGCGTGTCGCCATGACCAAATCCCAACCCTCTGGTTTCATTTGGCAATCTTCAAAATCAATCGCATATAGGCGCTTGTCACGGCCGATGATAAAGTTGCCAAGCGTATTGTCGTTATGGGCCAACATCAGCCGCTTGATGGGGGTTTTTCGCAAGATTTCTGCCTGCTGCGCCAAAACATTTTCATCAAACCCGCTGGGGTATTTGGCGATATAGTCGGCCCAGCTCCCGGACGCCTCCTCGGCAGGCGCGTGGTTGGAAAGCCGACCAAACCATTGGCCCAAAAATTCGGACATTTGCATCAAATTGTCCGGGCCAAGCTTATCTGCCAGCAATACACCGTCAATGAAGCTGGTGAGAATCAGCCGCTCGCCCTCGGCCACGAACAAAAGTTTAGGCACCTGAGCGCCCATCAACAGCTCCAGCGCGCGGCGTTCGCGCCCAAACGCAGCCTGCCCCGCAGCATCAAGCGTGAAAATTCGCGCGACCGCCTGCTGGCCCGAAATCGTGACCTTGACGGTCGTCACGTTTTGCGAGCGGCCAAGGATATCGGCCTTAAACTCCTGCTCTTTATGCTCCGGCGACAGAATTCGCGCGATAATATCGCTGACGGCGGCAAGGCGGTTGGTAATCTCGGACGGTTCCATCTGACCCCTCAAATCATCTTGATGACATCTTTGTCGATTGACAGCATATAGCCCTTGCGGCTGATGGTTTTGATCAACAATTCCGACACGATCTGGTTGCCGAGAGCATCGCGCAAACGCTTGATGCGGGTCGCCCCCGCCGCCTCTTCGCAATCGGTGCGGTCCTTGCCGGTGATCATCGCCTCCAGATCAATGCCGGAGATAAACTCGTTATCCATGCGTGCCTCGCACAAAACCGCCAGCGCCTCGAACGCGGCTTCGGTCAGGGTGAATTCCATGTTGTTGATGTAAACCACCAATTCGTCGCGCGCGATGATCAGGCTGTTGATCTGAATGCCTGCACGCTCGACCTCGGACATGCGGCGGTTCATGGCGGCGATGTTGACCAAGAACACCAAGGCCGCGATCAGGATAGCCGCCGAGAACACCAGCAACACGAAAATCACGAAGCGGTAAGAGGCCAGCGTGTCGGAAAAAGCCGTGCCCGATTGGGCCAGAATCTCCAGTAGTTTAATCTCTGCACCACTGGTCAGATTATCGTTCTGAACGAAGATCTTCTCGACCCGATCATTGAACGCATTGGCGTCGGGCAGCGTGTAAAACAAAACCACCGAGGCGACCACCAATATGCCGATGATCGCCCCGATGCCTATGTAAACCGTGGATGCGCCGCGCAAAAACACGCGACGTTTAGAATTTGAGGTAGTAATTTCCTGCACTGGCCCGCCTCTGTGATAGCCCCTCTGGTCCAAATACAGACATAACATTAAGCAGGGTCCATCCGCCACGACTAATCCGCTTAGCGATATTTTTGCGGATTTTCTGGTTGTTGGAACAGATGTTGTCAGGAAGCTGAACCACACCGTAATGCAGTTGCAACGGCTGTGCGATCTTGGCCTTGTAGTCGGCATAACACGCCGCCTCGGCCGGTTGGCTAAAGGCGACGGTCGCGGACATGGCGAGTATATATAGAGCTGTTTTCATCATGTCCCAAACATAGGCCCGATGGCCGATGATATTCAATAACAACCGCTTATGCGCGCCAAAATTCCGGCTGTTATGCGATAACATCGCGACGATATTGCCTAACTTTGCGCCCTTGGGCCAGTGTCAACCCATCGGCACAGTCCGGGGCAATAACACATCCCCCGAAACGTGTCCCAGGCCCTCCCGGCCAAAAACCGAAACACGATAAAAGGAACCAGATCATGAAAACCAAGCTCATCGCCCTTCTCACCGCCGGTGCCATCGCAACCGCCGGTCTCTCCGCTCCCGTTCAGGCTAGCCCGGCTGACGATATGGCCAAGCTGCTGTTTGGCGCGGTCGTTATCGGTGCCATCATCAACTCCACCAACAGCCCCCGCCGCGCGCCGGTTACCCGCCGCGTGGTTGATCCTTATCCCGTGGTGATCCGCCATCATCGTCACGCCAAACCCGAACTATGCCTGCGCCAGCGTTATACATATGACGGCTGGATCACCTATTATGGCAAAAGCTGCATGCGCAACAATGGCTGGCATCTGCGCAATGGCAACTGGAGGATCAACGCGCATGATCATTGGTAATTGGTAAAAGTGTCGAGGTCTCTGGCTGCTGTATTCCCTCGGTTCCTGAGTACCTGTCTGGCAGTTAGACCCTGACATTTAGGGCGAGGCGGATTATCTGCCTCGCCTGCTTTTTTGACCTTTCACAACCCGCCCCAATGCGGCAGTTTCACCCCATGCCCGATTTCAGTTTTGAAACCCTTGCCTACGCGAAAGGTGTAACCTCGGTGGCCGGAGTTGACGAGGTCGGTCGAGGCCCGCTGGCTGGTCCGGTGATGACGGCGGCGGTTATTTTGGACCCCGATAATATTCCCGAAGGTTTGCAGGATTCCAAAAAGCTGAGCGCCAAGCGTCGCGAGGGACTGTTTGACGTCATCACGACGTGTGCAACCGTGGCCGTTGCTCAATGTAGCGTGGCCGAGATCGACCAGATCAACATCTTGCAAGCCTCGCTACTGGCGATGAAACGGGCGCTGGCCAAGCTTGATCCAGCGCCTGATTTTGCCCTGATCGACGGCAATCGTCTGCCGCAAAACCTTGGCATCCCCGCGCAGGCGATCATCAAGGGCGACGATAAAAGCGCCAGCATCGCAGCCGCCTCGATCATCGCCAAAGTCACGCGCGACCGCCTGATGACGCGGCTTGCGCAACAATTCCCCGGCTATGGATGGGAGAAAAACGCTGGATACGGCACGCGCGAGCATCTGGAGGGGTTGGCGCGCCTTGGTGTCACCCCACATCATAGAGTCTCGTTCAAACCTATCCACAATATCTTGTATCAAGATATTTAATAAGCCTTTGATTCAAAAAAGAAATTGACGGCGAATCACCTTTGACTCATCTTAGGGCCACAAAAAGCGCAAAGCGCATGGGGCAGAGATGGCAAAGAAGATTAAGACGATGGAGGAGCCAATGCTCCCCCTCAATAAAATACTTGATGGCGATTGTATCGAGGTCATGAACAGCCTTCCGGCTGAGTCTATCGACCTGATTTTCGCCGATCCGCCCTATAATTTGCAGCTCAAGGGAGATCTTCACCGACCTGACAATTCCAAGGTCGATGCGGTCGATGATGACTGGGACAAGTTCGACAGCTTTGCCGCCTATGA
>CAYPUW010000165.1:0-5432 GCA_964413925.1 uncultured Rhodobacter sp.
CTGTCAGCGGGCTTTTTCACGGGCAGCTGCTCGTCGAACTCAGTGAGGACTGGCGCGTGGACGGCAAGACGTTTGCTCAGGGCAGCCTGGTGTCCTTCTCGCTGGATGATTTTCTGGACAACGATGCAGTTGGAGAGGTCGCCGAAGTTGGTCGCGTGTTGTCCGTCGGTGACGGGATCGCGCGGGTTCACGGACTTGATAACATTCAGGCAGGCGAGATGGTCGAGTTCCCCGGTGGAATTAACGGCATGGCGCTGAACCTTGAGGTCGATAATGTCGGCGTGGTTATTTTCGGCTCTGACCGGGACATTAAAGAAGGCGACACCGTTAAGCGCACCAACGCGATTGTGGATGTGCCAGTCGGGGACGCGCTTTTGGGCCGCGTCGTTGACGGCCTTGGCAATCCGATTGACGGCAAAGGCCCGATCAAAACTAAAAAACGCTCGCAGGCGGACGTAAAAGCGCCGGGCATCATCCCGCGTAAATCGGTTCACGAGCCGATGTTGACGGGCATCAAATCCATCGACGCGCTGATCCCGGTTGGTCGTGGCCAGCGCGAGCTGATCATTGGTGACCGCCAAACCGGCAAAACCGCCGTGGCGCTGGATGCGATCCTCAACCAGAAATCCTATAACGACGCCGCTGGCGACGACGAAAGCAAAAAGCTTTATTGCATCTATGTGGCGATCGGGCAGAAACGCTCGACCGTAGCCCAGTTGGTGAAGAAACTCGAAGAGACCGGCGCGCTGGAATATACAATCGTGGTTGCCGCAACCGCGTCCGAGCCTGCGCCGATGCAGTTTCTGGCCCCCTACGGTGCCACCTCGATGGCCGAGCATTTCCGCGACAATGGCCGCCATGCGCTGATCATCTATGATGACCTCAGCAAACAGGCCGTGTCCTATCGCCAGATGTCCCTGCTTCTGCGTCGCCCACCCGGACGTGAAGCTTATCCGGGCGATGTGTTCTATCTGCACTCTCGTTTGCTGGAGCGGTCCTCGAAATTGAGCGAAGATTACGGCTCAGGTTCGCTGACAGCCCTGCCGATTATCGAAACCCAAGGTGGGGACGTGTCTGCGTTTATCCCAACCAACGTGATCTCGATCACCGACGGGCAGATTTTCCTTGAGACCGAGCTGTTTTACCAAGGCATTCGCCCTGCTGTGAACACAGGTCTATCGGTGAGCCGGGTTGGCTCCAGCGCGCAAACAAACGCGATGAAATCTGTTGCTGGCTCGATCAAGCTGGAGTTGGCGCAATATCGCGAGATGGCGGCTTTTGCGCAGTTTGGCTCTGATCTCGATACGGCAACCCAAGCGTTGCTCAATCGTGGTGCGCGCCTGACCGAGCTTTTGAAACAGCCGCAATACTCGCCGCTGACAAATGCCGAGCAGGTGATTATGATCTATACCGGCACCAAAGGGTATCTGGACGGGGTTGCGGTCGCAAATGTGGGCCGGTTCGAGGAGGGCTTGCTAAGCCATCTGCGCCAGAACCATGCTGATCTGTTGGAAGACATCACCGATAATGACCGCAAGGTTAAAGGTGAGCTGGAAGATGCGATCAAATCCGCCGTTGAAGGTTTTGCAAAAGACTTCAACTAAACGTGGCCTTTAAGGGAAAAGGAGCTTTGCTAACATGGCAAACCTCAAAGACCTGAAAACCCGGATCGAGAGTGTCAAAAACACTCGTAAGATCACCAAGGCCATGCAGATGGTGGCAGCGGCCAAGCTCAGGCGTGCGCAAGAGGCGGCTGAAGCCGGTCGCCCCTATGCCGACCGTATGGCAGAGGTCATGCGCAATCTGGCCCATGCGGCGGCTGGTGCCGATGATGCGCCGGTGCTGCTGGCTGGCAACGGTAAGGATGACGTTCATTTGTTGATTGTCGCCACCTCCGAGCGTGGGCTTTGCGGCGGTTTCAACTCGTCGATTGTCCGCCGTGCGCGTGCTCATGCGCAAAGCTTGATTGCAAACGGCAAAACCGTGAAAATGCTGACCGTTGGCAAAAAAGGCCGCGAGCAGTTGCGCCGTGAATATGAACAAGACATGGTGGCCCATGTTGACCTCACCGAGGTCAAACGGGTCGGTTATGTGAACGCGCAAGGCATTGCCAAAGATGTTCTGGCGCGCTTTGCCGCTGGTGAATTTGACGTCGCAACGATCTTTTTCAGCACCTTTCAATCGGTCATGGCTCAGGAGCCGACAACTCTGCAACTGATCCCGGCCACGGTTGACGAAGACCCCGAACACGAAGCACCGTTTTACGAGTTTGAGCCTGACGAAGAAGAAATTCTGGCCGAGTTGCTGCCCGCAGCGATGACCACCCAGATTTTCACGGCTCTGCTGGAAAACGGGGCGTCCGAACAAGGCGCGCGCATGTCGGCGATGGACAGCGCAACCCGCAATGCTGGCGATATGATCGACAAGCTTACCATCGAGTATAACCGCTCGCGCCAAGCCGCGATCACCAACGAACTTATCGAAATTATTTCGGGCGCCGAGGCGCTTTAGAGGAACTGGAGAAACCATTATGGCAAAGGCCGTAGGCAAAATTACACAGGTGATCGGCGCGGTTGTCGACGTTCAGTTTGAAGGCGACATGCCCGCAATTCTTAACGCGCTGGAAACCGATAATAACGGTAACCGTCTGGTTCTTGAGGTTGCACAGCATCTGGGCGAAAACACGGTTCGTGCCGTGGCTATGGACGCAACCGAAGGTCTGGTTCGCGGCACCAAGGTTAGCGACATGGGCGGCCCGATCGAAGTGCCGGTTGGCCCTGAAACCCTCGGACGGATCATCAACGTCATCGGCGAGCCGGTGGATGAAAAAGGCCCGGTGAAAACCAAAAAACGCCGCTCGATCCACCAGGATGCACCGGAGTTTTCCGAGCAAGCCACCGAATCCGAAATCCTCGTCACTGGCATCAAAGTTGTTGACCTGCTGGCACCTTACACCAAAGGCGGCAAAATCGGCCTGTTCGGCGGTGCCGGCGTTGGCAAAACCGTTCTGATCATGGAGTTGATCAACAACATCGCCAAGGTTCACTCCGGGGTGTCGGTGTTTGCCGGTGTTGGCGAGCGGACACGGGAAGGCAACGACCTTTACCACGAGATGATCGAAAGCGGCGTGATCGTTCCCGATGATCTGAGCAAATCCAAAATTGCGCTGGTTTACGGCCAAATGAACGAGCCTCCCGGTGCGCGGATGCGGGTTGCGCTGTCTGGCCTGACACTGGCCGAGCAGTTTCGCGATGAAACCGGCGCTGACGTTTTGTTCTTCGTTGATAACATCTTCCGCTTCACCCAAGCTGGCTCCGAGGTTTCGGCATTGCTTGGCCGTATCCCGTCCGCCGTTGGCTATCAGCCGACGCTGGCCACCGATATGGGCGCGATGCAGGAGCGGATTTCCTCAACCAAAGCCGGCTCGATCACCTCGGTTCAGGCGGTTTACGTGCCTGCGGATGACTTGACTGACCCGGCTCCGGCCACGACATTTGCCCACTTGGACGCAACCACTGTTTTGTCGCGCGCGATCTCTGAGTTGGGGATTTACCCGGCGGTTGACCCGCTTGACTCCACCAGCCGGATCATGGATCCGTCGATTGTTGGCGAGGAGCATTACCAAGTTGCTCGTGACGTTCAGGGGATTTTGCAGCGCTATAAAGGCTTGCAGGATATCATCGCCATTCTCGGCATGGACGAGCTGTCGGAAGAGGACAAACTGATCGTGACCCGCGCGCGTAAAATCCAGCGCTTCTTGTCGCAACCGTTTGATGTTGCGAAAGTATTTACCGGATCAGACGGTAAGCAGGTTCCGCTGGAAGAGACGATCTCGTCGTTCAAAGCCGTTGTCGCAGGCGAGTATGATCACCTTCCCGAAGCTGCTTTTTACATGGTTGGCGGCATTGAAGATGTGATTGCCAAAGCCGAGAAAATGGCCGCAGACGCCGCGTAATTTCAGGAGGTCCAGATGGCCGCAATGATGCAATTTGACCTCGTGTCGCCGGAGAAACTGCTGGCGTCGTTTGAAGCGTCGGAGATCGAAGTCCCCGGTGCCGAGGGCGATTTCACCGCCATGGCCGACCACGCCGCATTGGTGACCACCATGCGTCCGGGGTTGCTTAAGGCGACAAGTGCCAGCGACACGGCAGAATATGTGGTTACCGGCGGTTTTGTCGAGGTCTCGGGTAAAGCGATTTCGGTTCTGGCCGAGATTGCCATTCCGCGCGCAGATATTACCCGCGCGGACGTTGAGGCGATGGTTGCAGCGGCACAAGAAGCCGCAACCAACGCTTCGCCAGAGATCAAGGACGCCGCCGACAAGCACTTGGCGGACACCCAGATTTTGGCCGATCTGCTGGCCCTCTAAGGTCGCAAGCCACCACGAACATCAAAGCCCCTTCTCATGGAAGGGGCTTTTTTTATGGATTAGTGCCGGAAATTGCGGTATTTTTACCCAAATAGGCCGTATATCGCCATATAAGTCGAGACAGATGCGAAAACTACGAAATCATGTGATCGGGATTGATCAGGGCAAGGTTCAGATCTTTTCGGACTTTGAAAATAATGGCGAAATGTGGTTCGGCACTGGCGCACGCTCCAGACGTGTGCGGGTGACATTTAACGATAAATTTAAGACCAAACCCGTTGTGCAGGTATCGATGGATATGTTCGACATGGACAAGGGCACCAATCAACGTGCTGATATTACATGTGAAAATATTGATCTGACTGGATTTGATGTTGTATTCAAAACCTGGGGCGACACCAAAGTCGCCCGTGTCCGCGCGGCATGGCTGGCAATCGGCGAGGCCAAGGGTGAGGGTGAATGGGCGCTCGACTGACCTCCGCTATCTTCGCTGAAATGAAAATTTTAGGGTCATCGGGCGCTATATCGTTGGCATGACCGCGGGGAGGTTTCTGTGTCTTTACGCGCCGCTGGTCGAAAAAAATTGACCAACCGATAAAAATTTAGCATAGTTCCCAAAAAACAACCGAATTAGTCAAACAATGGGAGAATAATCATGCGAAATTCTATGTTCATATCACGCAGAACACTGCTTGCCGGAGGCTCGGCGCTGGCGCTGGCTCTGTCCTCGAAAGTCGCGCTTGCGGGGGGCAAAATCAAGGCTGCGGGCATTTTCACACAGCCGGTTGAACAGCAATGGGACAGCCGATTGCATATCGCGCTGAAGGCAGCACAGGATCGCGGGGCCATCGATTATGTTTACTCCGAAAGTGTTGCCGACAATGACTATGAGCGGGTTTTGCGCCAATATGCCGAGCAGAAGGTCGATTTCATCGTTGGCGAGGCCTTTGGCCTTGAACGCGCCGCACGCAAAGTTTCGCTGGATTACCCGGATGTGGCCTTCCTTATGGGCTCAAGCTTTGGGCCTCAGGATCCCAACTTCTCGGTGTTTGACAACTGGATT
>CAYPUW010000166.1:0-5420 GCA_964413925.1 uncultured Rhodobacter sp.
AGTGTTCTGTTGACCAAATATCAATAGCTTGGCGACCGGGATATTTGTTTACACCGAAGATGTCGGGAGTTCGAGCCTCTCATCACCCACCATTCTCCCTCTTATATGTCCTGAGGCTACTCGTCAGAGACCTCAATCTTATCCTGCGTTCTGGTGTCAAAATCACCCGCATCATGGCGCTCGCGCAGTTGGGTGTAAGGCTCGCCAAAAGATCGGTTAACCATGCGGCCGCGCTTGACGGCATCGCGTGCGTCGATTTGTTTGGCCCATCTCAGAACATGTGTGTATGAGGTCGCATCAAGGAATTCCGCAGCACTATAAAGCCGCCCAAGCACCAGTTGGCCGTACCACGCCCAGATCGCCATATCGGCAATAGTATACTCGTCGCCGGACATAAATTCATGATCCCCAAGATGGCGATCAAGCACGTCGAGTTGGCGCTTTACCTCCATGGTGAAACGATCAATCGGGTACTGCATCTTTTCTGGCGCATAGGCATAAAAATGGCCAAAGCCGCCGCCGAGATAGGGTGCGCTGCCCATTTGCCAGAACAGCCAACTCAGACATTCGGTGCGGGTCGCCGCATCTTTGGGCAGAAACGCCCCGAATTTTTCGGCCAGATAAAGTAGGATCGCGCCGGACTCAAACACCCGGATCGGCTCCTTGCCGCTATGATCCACCATCGCCGGAATTTTAGAGTTGGGATTGATGTCAACAAACCCGCTACCAAACTGCTGCCCTTCGCCAATGTCGATCAGATAGGCATCGTATTCAGCGCCTTCAAATCCAAGCGCTAGCAACTCTTCGAGCATCACCGTCACCTTGACGCCGTTGGGTGTGGCCAATGAATGAAGCTGGATCGGATGTTTGCCAACCGCCAGCGCCTTCTCATGCGTTGGCCCGGCAATGGGGCGATTGATGCCGGCAAATGCGCCACCGTTTTTGGTGTCCCACGTCCAGATTTTTGGCGGCGTGTAAGGGGTGTTGCTAGTCATGATCTGATCTCAATTCCGCTGAAGTCTTGTGGTGCCCATCATATACTCTCGACGATATATCGGGGCAAAGGCAACACGAAAACAACGTTGCCGCAAATTATTTGGCGGCTATTTTGTACAAGCATCGCGTTGGTGGCCTTATTCGGCGGCCATCGCCTTAAAGGCCGGGTTGGCGCGTTTCAAAGTCAGCTCGATCATCTGAAGAAACTCTTCGTTTGATGCGCGCGATTTGACCAGCGCCGCCTCCACGCTGTTGATCAGATTTGCCGGTGTTTCATTGGCCGAAAAGATCAAAACCGGCGGCGAGGTTCGGTCCGGCTGGTTGAGATAGCCCAACACATCCGCGCCGCACCCGTCAGGCAGATCAAGATCGAGGATGACGAGATCAAACGCCCGCGCCTTGAGTTTGGTCTTGGCGGCGGCAACAGTGGTTGCGGTTTCGACCATGGCCTTGTTGCCGATGATCGCGTTTACAATCTCAAGGGTATGCTCATTGTCCTCGACATGCAGGATCGACGGAATATTGCTTGCGGAACCGGCGATTTTTCTTTCCAGCACGCTCAGAAGCCTGCGTTCGTCTATCGGTTTGTTTAGCCAATCGGTCACGCCAAACCCCGGCCCGATTTCTTTAGAGTTTCCGTCCGGCATCGAGGCCGAGATGACGAATATCGGCAGATCCTGAAAGCGGGGCTGGGCGCGAAGCTCGTGCAGCAACTCAAGGCCGTTTTGATCGGGGAGGTTGAGGTCAAGCGTCATGCCGTCATATGCGCCAGCGTTCAGCATCGACTTGGCCTTGGCCGCAGTGGGCGCAATATCGGCGACATAGCCCGCACCGCTCAACATGATTTTCAGGATTTCCGCGATGTCCTCCTCGTCCTCACAAATCAGCAGTCTGGTTGGGTTATCCCGATCCGGTCGCTTGTCGATCATGTGCCCACGGTCATGCGATTGTGGTGCCTCCAGCAGGTCGAGATCAAAATAAAACGTGGTGCCTTCTCCCTCGACACTATCAAAGGCAATGTTGCTGCCATGGGCCTCGACCATGACTTTGACGATGCTCAAACCCAGACCAGTGCCGCCTTTTTCGCGCTGATCAGACGAGTCCGCTTGCGTGAATTTCTCAAATATTGTCGCTTGCGAGGCTTTGGGGATGCCCGTGCCACTGTCTTTCACGGCCACGCGAATTTTGGTGCCGCGTTTGGTGAGCGAAACGTCGATGCATTGGCCGGAATGCGAAAACTTTGCCGCATTGGACAGCAGGTTCGCCATCACCTGCATCAGCCGATCCTTGTCGCCGTTAACGATCAGGGGGGCGTCCGTGCCTTCGGTCTGGAAGCTCACGCCCAGAGTTTTGGCATAGCTGTCATTTGCCTCGATGGCCTCTGTTATCAACTCGCTCAGGTCCATCATTTGCAGATTGAAATCCATCTTACCGGACTGGATTTTCTCGATATCAAGAATATCGTTGATCAGGCGATTGAGGCGATTACTGTTTTTTAGCGCAATAGACACCAGCGATTTGAGCTTGTCGTTCAACTCCCCGGTGGCTCCCGCGTCGATTATCCCCAACGCACCTTTGATCGAGGTAAGCGGGGTGCGCAGCTCATGGCTGACCGTGGACAAAAACTCGGTTTTGGCCTTTTCAACCGCCTTGCGGTCGGTGATGTCATGGACGATGGATACAAAATAGGGCGTGGTTCCGGCCTCTTCGGGAATGACATATTGGATGGTTACCTCGACCGGGTTGTTGGTTCGATGCTCAATGCGTTCGTAAACATACTGATCCACCTCGTCATCTATCAGGCCCTGAACCTGATTGGTGAAAATCTTGGCGTCAAATGTGGGATTAAAATCGTTTAGGGTTTTGGTTTGATAAACTCCCTCGTCCCAGCCGGTAAGCTGGCAAGCCGCGCGGTTTTGGTAGAAAATTTTAAAAGTCTCAGGCCAGAACATGTAAATCTCGTCGCTGCTCTGATCCAGCGAGGTTTTCAGCTGCCGGATGTTTCGCTCGGCCTGTTTGGTCCGGGAAATATCACGCACAACGCAAAGCGCGCCGGTGACTTCTTTATGTTCGTCCCGCAACACCGCGACCGAACAAGAGACCGCAATATCGGCCCTGTCATCGCCGATCATACTGTCCTCAAACGGCTCGGGTTGATCAGAGGTCAAGACCAGCGGCGATAGTTTCGGCCCGATATCGAACCCTTTGAACAACTGCCCGAAAGTCGTGTGGCGCATCTCGTAAAACGTGGGATCAACCCCGTCGCGTCTGCACACACAGACGAAATGGGGCAGGTTATGCAGCGTAAACGGTGCAAAACCAACCGACATTTTCAGCTCGGAGCCATCACGGCAAAGCGCCGTCACCCCTTTGCCACCGGCCAGCATATGACCATTGCCACGCGCCTTGGCGTTTGAAAACAGCGTGTCATGCCCGTCAGGGTCGGCGTTTTGAAACAGCTCGCAAACGCTCATCCCGTTGAAATCCCGCGTGTCATATCCCAGCGCCTCGGCCAGCGCACCATTGCCGCAAATTAGCGTACCATCACCCGCAGCCAGAAAAACCGGCGTTGAGGCGGCACTAATAAATGCGGCCACAGATTGTGGTGCCATGTGATGCGCGCTTTCAAGATTGGCACCGATTAACGCCAACTTAAGATTATCACTGGTTTCCTGAGCATCACTGGCATGGGCGGAAACAAAGAAGTTCTTCAACTTTTTGCCAATCAGCGCGTCAGGGGCAACGCCAAGCAAACACTCTGCGGCCCGATTTGTGGTTTTAATTCGTCCATCGACATCGACCTCAAACAGGGCTTCATTCATGGATTGGATAATATTTCGCGTTTGCTTATTGGCGGCGCTCAACTGGATGTTGGTCAGCTTCCTGCTCTTTTCGTTTTCGCGAAATACCCGGACCGCATCGACCATTTCACCGATCTCATTGGTATAGCCAGACGCTTTAATGCGGATATTCACATCCCCCTTGGTGAGATGGGTCATCGCTTGGGCGAGGGATGCAAGCGGGGTTTTGATCCCAGCGCCGATCCAGCGGCTGACCAGAAAAACCAAGGCGCCAACGATGAAGGTCATAAAAATGGTAACATAGAAATTGGAATCTGAAACTTGCACGCCGCTGTTTAGCGACATTTTTGCCTGGGTCGAGGCCTGCGCGAGCGCGAGGTTGATGTCTTTCGAGACGGCGTTAGAAGTTCTATTGATGACCGCTTCGTTTTCGGCAATTTTCCAAGTTCGCTCAACCAGTATGCTGAAGCTTCGATCATATTGACGCAAGGCAGTATCTATTACTAAATGATCGATATTGCTCAGATTGGCATTGTCTATACTGTCGTGAAATTTCGGTAGCCAAGATTGCCACAATTTATAGCTTGCCACGTCTTTATTGATAAGAAAGTTATCCTCGTGCAGCCGCAGCTTCAGCATATTGCTCGTAACCTTCGGCCTATTGACGCCGATCCGCACCTTGACCACATTGAGCGCCCGTCGCATCGAGCCGCGAAGGCCGATATCTTCGGAAATTCCAACCGACAGCAATTGATTTGTGATTGTGAAAAAGTTCTTCTGATATGAACGGATGATCTTTATCCATTTGTTAGCTTGTACTAAGTCGATAGAGGGCTTTTTATCTGACTTTATCCGACTTAAAGTGCTGAGAACGGACTTCAGAGCGTGCTGATGCCGCCTTAAGTTATCGACTGATTGATTGGCGAAATATCGCTTTTCGTTGACTCGCACGATTGTCATCTGGTGCTGGACCTGCCGAAGAGAGTTAATCATGCTCAACTGGGTAGAGTAGGTCTGGTTAAAGTTGCTTTGCAGGGCGTGGTCCCAATATTGTACCAGCAAAACCAGAGAAAATCCCAGCACTGCAAGGATCGGTAAAAAGGTAATTTGCATTCCAACGGGTGTCTGTTGCCTAATTTTCATTTCAAAACTTTCTTATAGAAAGCCGTGGTTTAGCCCTGTTCAAGGTTCCATCCAGCAGTTTCGGTTAACCATGTAGAGCATCAAAAAGCGGCAACAGTATGACGTGTTTTAGGAAAATGCGATGAAGCTTCAGGTGGTAAAATGGTGCCCTAAAGGCCTTGCCAATGAAAATCCGGGCTACGACATCTTTCAACCGCTGCAATATCTATCTGATAGCGTGAAAAATGGAGCGTCTAAAACCAAAGCTCGGCACGAAGGCCGGGAGAGTTTTCGGACAATTTTATTTCGCCACCGTGAAGCCGCATAATAGCTGAGACAAGGCTGAGGCCCAGTCCGGTTCCCGCGAGATTCCGGCTTTTTTCGAGGCGGTAAAAACGGCGCAAGACTTTTTCATGTTCGTCTATCGGGATGCCGGGACCGTTATCGCAGACCCTGATAAATGGACGGCCGTCGTCCCTCCCGACCTCTAGCGTAATACTG
>CAYPUW010000167.1:0-5386 GCA_964413925.1 uncultured Rhodobacter sp.
GGGTTTGCGAGGTATCGATCAGCGCCTGTAACATCTCGCGCTCTGGGCTGTACCAAAACCCGTTGTAAATCAGCTCGGCATATTTGGGCATCAGCTCATCTTTTAGATGGGCCGCACCGCGATCCAGAGTAATTGACTCAATACCTCGGTGACCTTCCAGCATAATCGTGCCACCGGGGGTTTCGTAAATACCGCGCGATTTCATCCCGACAAAACGCCCCTCGACCAGATCGAGCCGCCCGATTCCGTGTTTGCCGCCAAGGACGTTCAAGGCCGTCAGCATTTCTGCCGGGGACAGGTCTTTGCCATTCAAGGCAACCGGATCGCCGTTTTTATAAGCTATCTCAATGAATTCCGGCGTATCCGGCGCATCTTCGGGGTGGACGGTTCGCTGATAAACATAATCCGGCGCCGCCTCGGCCGGATCCTCAAGAACCTTCCCTTCCGAAGAGGTGTGCAGGAGGTTTGCATCCACCGAAAACGGCGCTTCGCCCCGTTTATCCTTGGCGATGGGTATCTGGTTTTGCTCGGCAAACTCCAACAGACGCGTGCGACTGCTCAAATCCCACTCACGCCAAGGCGCGATCACTTTTATATCCGGGTTAAGCGCATAGGCAGCAAGTTCGAACCGCACCTGATCATTACCTTTTCCAGTCGCACCATGGGCAACGGCGTCGGCCCCGGTCAAGGCGGCAATTTCGACCAAGCGCTTTGAAATCAACGGGCGCGCGATGGATGTGCCGAGCAGATAAAGCCCCTCATATTGTGCGTTGGCGCGAAACATCGGGAAAACAAAATCGCGCACAAATTCCTCGCGCACGTCCTCAATGTAAATATTCTCGGCCTTGATCCCCAGCAGTTCGGCCTTTTTGCGTGCCGGTTCAAGCTCTTCGCCCTGTCCAAGATCTGCGGTGAATGTCACCACTTCGCAGCCATATTCCAGTTGCAACCACTTCAGAATGATCGACGTATCAAGGCCGCCAGAATAGGCGAGAACTACTTTTTTTGGCGCGACCACGGGCGTTTCTCCGATTTATAAGGGTGTCTGGCGGGCGGTTTATTTGGTTTTTTGAGGCTCCGCAACCGAACAGCGCACAAAAGTCGCGTTGCTATTCGTCGCTATCGACTTCAAAGATATAAATTCAACATTCAAAAGGTAAATCCATGTCCGATTTCGTTGCTCGCGCCATCGCTGCCCGTCGGGAAATGCGCAAAGTTTTTGCCGAAACACCTTTGCAAAAAAACGAGTACCTATCGCAGATTTACACGGCAGATATTTTCCTGAAGCGCGAAGATCTGTCGCCCGTTCGATCCTACAAAATTCGTGGCGCGTTTAATGCTATGCGCAAACATCTCGATGCATTTCCGTTGCAAAAGAGGTTCGTCTGCGCATCGGCAGGGAACCACGCGCAAGGGGTTGCCTTCGTTTGTCGGCATTTTGACGTGCACGGGGTGATTTATATGCCAGTCACAACCCCTGAACAGAAAGTTAACAAAACCAGGGTCTTTGGCGGCGAGAATATCGAGATCCGACTAGTTGGTGACTATTTTGAGGACACGCTTGAAGCCGCGCAAGAATTTTGCGTTGCTGAAAACGCGGTTTTTCTGGCGCCATTTGACGATCTTGATGTGATCGAAGGTCAGGCGACTGTGGCGGTTGAGTTGATGGAACAGTTAAACGAACCCATTGATATGGTAATCTTGCCTGTTGGCGGTGGCGGACTTTCGGCAGGTGTTGTGACCTATCTGAAGGCCCTTTCGCCAAACACAGAGTTTCGGTTCGTTGAACCAGCCGGCGGGATGAGCCTTGCGGCCGCTCTTATGGCCAAAAAACCTGTCGCCCTTGAAAAGGTGGACAGTTTTGTCGACGGAGCCGCCGTTGCACGAATTGGCGATCTCACATTTAAGGTCCTCTCCGACATTGATCCCAACACCGTTTTTGCGGCTCCCGAAAACCGAATCTGTACAACAATCACCGAGCTTCTGAATGTCGAGGGTATTGTGCTGGAACCAGCAGGCGCAATGTCGATTGACGTTTTGAAGGACCTAACCCCAGAAATCAAAGGCAAACGTATTGTTTGTATAACCTCGGGTGGAAATTTTGACTTTGAGCGCCTTCCTGAGGTTAAAGAACGCGCTCTGAAATATGTTGGGCGCAAAAAATACTTCATCCTACGCTTTCCCCAGCGCCCAGGTGCGTTGAAAGAATTCCTGTCTATACTCGGCCCAGACGACGACATCACCCGATTTGAGTATCTTAAAAAGTCTGCCCGTAACTTCGGGACTGTCCTTATCGGCATAGAGACGCGCGACCCGGCTGAATTTCCAATAATCTGCGCACGAATGCTGGACGCTGGCATGCGTTTTCAAGACATCACCGATGATGATGGCTTAACCCAGTTTCTTATCTGATTTCTGACCCTAACTGCGCGACCCTATCTACGCGGCGGCCAGCTGACCAAGAAGCTCTATCTTAGAGGCATCATAGACCGACAGAATTTGGCTGACGGGAACATATTTGTCTTGCCCATTAGCCGCCAGCTTCTCGCCGTCAGAACATAAGCGCCCGAGCCTGTCAAAACCCAGATTGAGCGCACTCCCCTTAAGGAAATGCATGTCTGCCTCAAGATCTCTACCAATATTCCCTCGCCTTAGGTCATTTATTACCTCCTCTACTTCGTCAAAAAAAATTTCGACGACCTCTCCTATATCTTCGGCCCCGATATCATCCTCGAGTTCCCTTACGCGCGTCCAGTTTATCATTTTGCACCTCCGGCATTCTGGCGGCGCCCCCAACACGTTCAATCTAGGGCGCATCACTTAACAAATCCTTTCGAAATAAGCCGACTTAGATAAAGTTTTAGGTTTCATCTCTCCTTAAACTTCTTAGCTCAGCATGGCATAGCGAATCACTAGTATTGCTGAAGGTGCCGTGATGGAATTGGCGAAATATTGTACAGATAACAGGCCCCAGAACATCAGGCCTAAACCGGAAACGACGCCTGTTTTGACGGTTTTAGTTGTGGATGACAGTCGCCTTCAGCGCCGGTTGCTTACAAGCAGCCTAACCAAATGGGGGTATGAAATATTCGAGGCCAAATCCGGCCGCGATGCGTTGGAAATTTGCAAGGCGACGCGGGTTGATCTTGTCATCAGCGACTGGATGATGCCCGAGATGGATGGTTTGACATTTTGTCGCGAATTTCGCGCACTTGAGTGGGAAAATTACGGCTATTTCATCTTGTTAACCTCCAAGGACGGCAAGAATGAAATAGCCAAAGGTCTGGATGTTGGGGCGGATGATTTCCTGACCAAACCGGTTCATTCCAGCGAGTTGCGCGCGCGTTTGCAAGCGGGCGAACGGGTGTTGGGGATGCAAAAGGAGCTGATCGAAAAGAATCAGTCGATTTCGCAAAACCTGATTGAACTGCAAGAGCTTTATCAGGCCGTTGATCGAGATCTGGAAGAGGCAAAAAAGCTCCAACTTTCGTTGCTTCCGCAAACCTTTCGCAAATTTGGCAACACCCAGATTTCGATGGCCCTGCAATCCAGTGGGCATGTTGGCGGGGATATGGTTGGGTATTATTATGCGGATAAAAACCGGCTTGGAATTTTTGCGTTCGATGTGTCCGGCCACGGTATAAGTTCGGCATTAATGACAGCAAGGATTACCGGATGTCTCAGTGCCGTTGATCCAGCTCACAGTATCGCAATGGAGTCGCAAAACGATGGCTCGTTCAACCCGCTACCGCCCGAAAAGATCGCCGAAAACCTGAACAACAGAATGCTGCGTGAACTGGAAACAGAATTATATCTGACTATACTGCTGGCGGATGTCAATTTGCGCACCGGCGAGATCGAGTTCGTTCAGGCTGGGCACCCTCCTCCAGCGATATTGCTGTCGAACAGACATGTTAAATTTATTGGTGAAGGGGGCATGCCAATCGGTCTTATTTCCGATGCAGTTTTTCCCACATTTCACTACCATCTCGCCTCGGGCGACCGATTCTTAATACATTCAGACGGCTTCACCGAAGCCGAAGATCACCATGGTCAATTCTTGAATGAAGACAGGTTTTCCGAGATGCTGCTTTGCCATCAAAACGCACATGGGCCAGAGCTGCTGTCAAATCTGATTTCTGAAACTCAGGCATTTTCGGGAGACAATCTTGCGGACGATTTATCGGCGGTTTTGCTGGAATACGGGAGCGGCTAAACTTCTGTTAATCAAGACCTTCAACAAAATGGCGATCCCCCGCATTCCCAAGAATTTTTGCGGCCTCACTCACCGGAACCCAAAGAACGCTGTGATGTGGCTCTTCAATCTGCCATTTTTCCCGAATTGGCCTACAAAGGTAAACATGACAGATTTTTCGCGCCCACATATCATAATCGGGCATAAAGCAATAGCGTTGGAACGCTCCTAAGCGCCGTTCAACCTGTATCACCCAACCAGTTTCTTCGCGCACCTCACGATGAAGCGCCTGAAGTGGCGACTCGCCCACGTCAATTCCACCGCCGGGGAGTTGAAACTCGGGTGCGGGCACGGACTGAAATGTAATCAACAACTCCCCATCTCGGCGCAGCACTGCATATGCCCCCGGTCGCGGTCGGTATTTGATGTTTTTTCTTATCGGTTCGCCAAATCGCCTGATCACGAGGTTTAATTATCCATACTTGAAGGTTGATTTCTCTTGCCTTCATGATGTGTCTATGGGAACGCCGCCAAGGTCAAGAAGGGTAAAACGCAGATGAATTTGGCTAACTCCATCGCTTGGGACGATACCGTCCTGCCGTTTCAACTTGATCGCCCCGATATTAGGGGCCGAACAGCGCGACTAGACGGCGTATTGCAGAATATTTTACGGCAACATAATTACCCTGCCCCAGTCGAAGCGATCGTCGCCGAAGCTGCGATATTGACTGCGCTTATCGGCCAGACGATCGACTTGCGCTGGAAACTGTCACTGCAAATTCGCGGCAACGGGCCGCTTCGGATTATTGCGACGGATTACTACGGCCCAACGGTCAGCGGCGAACCCGCACGTTTGCGCGCCTATGCGAGCTTTGACGCCGAAAGAATCGCCACGTTCGATGGCCCGCCGTTTTCCATGATCGGGAACGGGATGTTTGCCGTTCTCATTGACCAAGGCAAGGGGACCAAGCCTTATCAGGGCATAACGCCCCTTGCCGGTGGTTCGCTTGGTGCCTGTGCAGAGACGTATTTTTCCCAGTCAGAGCAACTCCCCACCCGGTTTTCGCTCGCAACTAGCCAGCGTGCCACTTCCGGTGATAGGCGGAAATGGCGCGCGGGAGGGGTGATGATCCAACATATGCCAAAAGCCTCGCCCCATCTAAAATCCCAAACGTATCAGGCACCAAAGAC
>CAYPUW010000168.1:0-5362 GCA_964413925.1 uncultured Rhodobacter sp.
TGGTATTTTCAGGGCATATTCTGGTTAAGCTCAGGAAAGTGTGAGCGCTTGTACAGGTGAAATTTCTTGAATTTTGTGAAAACAGGTATTAACGTACCGAAATATCTATTAACGCCCACCCCGCCACCTGTCAGGAAGAAAAATGAACTTTTCAAGCCGCACCGCCCAGCTTCTCCATGAAGATCATCAAGCGACCATTCAGCTTGTCGAGGCGCTTGAGCAGGTGATTGCACGGGCCAAACGCTCGGCTCCTGATGTCAATGATGGCGCTGTGCAGCGCGCGCTCAAACTCGCGGCTACTGCGATTGAGCATGAAATAAAAACCCATTTCACATTCGAGGAAACCGAGCTGTTTACCCGTCTGGAAGAGGCAGGCGATGTGGGGATCGGTCAGCATTTACGCAGCGAACATGAGGCGATCTTGCCGTTGGGTCTGCGCGTGGCGGCGCTGGCAAAATCGGCGCTGACGGAGGGGTTTTCCGACGCGAACTGGCCGGAATTCAAGGCAACAAGTGCCGAATTAATCGAGCGCATGTATGCCCATATCCAGAAAGAGGAGATGGCGCTGTTGCCTATGCTCGACGATTTGCTGGACGCAGAGACCGATATGGAACTGGCAGAGCGTTATTCCAACACCTTGTGAAGAAAGCATAAATTTATGGCCGACCTGCAAATAGACCCGAAAGTAAGCGGCGAGATTACCCCGCTTTCCACCCGACCGCTTAGCGCGCTTGACCTTGAGGTGGTGATCGCGCTTGACGCAACCAACTCGCCCTTGTCGCGACGAGGCTTTTTTGAGAGCCGTTTGAAGGCTGCGACCGATACGCCGCATGACTATGTTTATGTGGGGATTTGCGAGGGTGAAACGCTGGTTGGATTTGCGATGGCGCGCTTGCTCCATGGTGAGTTTGGTCAGGCAAATGCCCGCGCCTCACTGGATGCAATCGGCGTGGCGCATGGCTTGCAAAACCACGGAGCCGGGCATCAGCTTTTGGCGGCGGTGAACCACATTCTGGCCCATAAAGGGGTGGGCGCGCTGGAAACTCAGGTGGATTGGGCTGATCGCACCTTGCTGGGATTTTTGGGAAATTCCGGGTTTAAGCTGGCGCCACGGATCATTTTACGGCGTCAAACGGACGCGCTGGAAACGGCTGCGCCTGAGTTGGTGCAACAAGATGCCGACAGTTTGGAGGTCGACCATTCCTCACCCGATGGCGATGATTTTACCGCTCTTTCGCGCGACCTCATTCCCGTGCGTTCGATGAGTAAAGCCGATCTTGGCGCGATCATCAGGATTGATAGCAAATATTCGGGGCAGGACCGCTCGGCCTATTATCGGCGCGCGCAAGCCGAGGCGTTGTTTGGGTCTGGCGTGCGCCTGTCGCTGGTGGCCGAGCTTGATGGCTTGGCGGTGGGTTTCATCATGGCGCGGGTGGATTTTGGCGAGTTTGGCCACACTATGGCCGAGGCGGTGATGTACGCGTTCGGTGTTGATCCGGGGTTTCAGGGGCAGGGGGTTGGCCAAGCCTTGATGTCGCAACTGATCGCCAATCTGGCGATCCTGCGGGTGGAGAATTTGCGCACGGAGGTGGCGTGGAACGACGTGGATCTGATCGCGTTTTTCAGCACCTCGGGCTTTACGCCAGCCCAGCGGGTTTGCCTGAATTGTGCGTTATAGATAAGCGTTCCATATGAAAAAACGGCCATGAAGTCCCTTCACAGCCGCCTTTTTCTCGCTTCATACCCGCGCCTTAATGCAGCGCGTCGTATTTCGCCTGAAGCTCGTCTTCGCTCTCTTCCCAGTCGGGATTGTCGACGATGCAGGCCTCTGGGCAGACCAGTTTGCATTGCGGCTCGTCCTCTTCGCCCACGCATTCGGTGCATTTCATCGGGTCGATGATGTAAAACGGATCGCCTGGCGTGATCGCCTCGTTTGGGCAAACCGGCTCGCAGGCGTCACAGGCAGTGCAGGGGTCGATAATCATTAGGGCCATTGGTTTTTCTCCTCGGTTTTATCAGGATGCTTTTAACATTTGTCCGGTGGCTGCCAGTTTTTCGCTGCGAAACGCTCCCCACAGGGCCGCGCCGATGGCACCGGCATAGATCGAGTCCACATGGTTGGTGACCTCTGCCGTAACACCGCGCATCTTGGCCAATTGCTCGCGCATGGCGGCACACAGGCCCTCATCCATCGCCAAGCCGCCAGTCATCATGATCAAATCGTCGCGAACCCCGATGGATTTCAAGAGCCGCGCCAAGCGGTTGGCCATCGACAGATGGATGCCTTTGAGGATATTTGGCGCGGTAATTCCGCGGCTGACCATGTTGATCACGTCGGTTTCCGCCAATACCGCGCAGATAGAGGAGACCTCCTCGGGGTCATCCGCACTCAGCGAGAGCGAGCCGATTTCGTCTTGCGCAATCCCCAGATAGCGGGCGATATTTTCCAGAAACTGGCCCGAGCCAGAGGCGCATTGGCTGGTCATTTTATAGTTGGTAACTTTGCCGCGCTCGTCGGTGATGATGGCGCGGCCATGAAGTGCGCCGCAATCCATCACCGCCACGGTTTTTGGGTTGAGAAAGCGCGCACCGCGAGCATGCGCGGTCATTGAGTAAAAGTGGCCAGTGTGAAACGGAATGGCCTCGCCCTCGCCGGTGGTGGCGACATAGTCAATGTCGCTTTCGCTCAAGCCGGCATCACTCAGGCAGTGGTCAAACGCCTCGCGCGCCAGCTCCATCGGGTCACGTTGGCGGATACGAAATGTGGCGCGCGACAGCCAGGTTTCCTCGCCGTTTTCGACCTTGAAAATCACCGCCTTGACGGCCCCTGTTCCGACATCAATTCCTGCTGCAATGGTCATGCGTCCACTCCTTCCAAGCGTCCGTTCGCGGCGCGGCGGGCGAATTCGGCCCCCCCCAGAGCGCCGGTGTAAATCGAGTCCGGGTCGATGTTGATCTTCACTTCGCCGTAGTTTTCAAACACCAGTTTTTTCAATTCCCGCACGGCGGCCTCGTTTTTGGCCACCCCGCCGGTGAACGTGAACTGATCGCTCACCCCGCCCGAACGCGAGATGATCGACATGGCGCGCAAAATGATCGAGCGGTGCAGCCCGGCGAGAATATCCTCGCGCGCTTCGCCAAGTGCGAGGCGATCACGCAGCTCGGCCCCGGCAAAAACCGTGCAGGTCGAGTTGATGCGCGCGGGTTTTTCCGATTTCATCGCCATCGGCCCAAGCTCGTGCAGACCCATGTTCATCTCGTCGGCGATATAGCCCAAATAGCGGCCACAACCGGCGGCGCAGCGGTCGTTCATCTGAAAGTTTTCAACAATGCCGCTGTCGTCAATTTGGATGCCTTTGGTATCTTGGCCGCCAATATCCAGTACCGTTCGGGTCTCGGGATACATCATATGCGCGCCAAGACCGTGGCACAGGATTTCAGAGCGGATATGCTCTTTGGAGAATGGCAGGGTGACGCGACCGTACCCAGTGCCCACGAGATAGGTCTCCTCCAACTCGATGTTGAGCGCGCGCTCCACCGGGTGCAGCATATCGCCCATCAGGCCCGCTCCCTCCTCGGTCACCCGTTTCAGGGCGCGGTTGAATTTGTCGCTCAATTCGCCTTTTGGTGGGCGGTTCTCAACGGCGATGATCGACTTGTCATATACGTTAAGCAGCAGATCATAGGGCAGGTCGGCAGCACGCGCGACCTCCTCGGCGACGGCCAGATAACGCGAGCCAGCGATGTCGCGAAAGAAATCCGACTTGCGTGTGGCACCCGGGGCGTACATGGCGGGGGCTTCGTGGCGTAGGCGTTTGAACACCTCGCCAAGTGCCGTTTTGACGCCCTCGGCGTTTTTCTCGAACCGCTCGCCGCGAACTTGGGCAAGGCAAGTGTCGCGCAAATCGTCGAGCTGTTCTAAAAACTGCTCGAGGCGAAAAGCCCGCTCAAGCCCGCCAAGGAAATCCTCGACCTCTTGCTTGGTGCCATCCTCGGCCCCGAATTCGCGCCGAAACAGGGTGAAGCGCGCGTCAACTGCCGCCTCTTGCTGGGCCACGCGGCAGGCAGTGTCGTAGTTAGAGCGCGAGTTGGTGATGCCGCGCCCCAAGATTTTCTCGTCCTCGTCCATAAGGACCGCCTTGGTGGTGGTCGAGCCGAGATCAATTCCAACGAAAGTTTTCATGCTGCCGCTCCTTTGCCACTACGTTTTTGCTCGACCATCTGGAAATAGCTTTCCAGCCGGTTTTTCACGTTTGCCGCCGAGAAATAGCGTGGGTCCACCAGATCGGTTTCAATGAAGGCGGCTGGTTTGCCGGTGCGTTTTTCCACCTCGCGCATGATCAAAAGTTGGCCTGCCGAGAACGAGTTACAGGATTTGATCGAGTTGATCAGCAAGCCGTCGGCCTCGTATTCGTTGATGTAATCGCACAGCATATCGATGCGCATGGGCAAGCTGCGGTTGGTGTAAACCCCGAGGCAATACTCCGCCAGCGTCTCTAGCGGGCGGTCGGGATCGTGGCGAAACCCGTAATCATAGGTGCCGCCAACCTTGGTGTAGCTCGAGGCCACGACCGTCGCGCCTTCCTCGTAAAACATCTTCCAGAACTGGCGGAAATTGGTGTAGTTCGGTGGGCCTTCGACCACGAGCCGGTATTTTTCCTCGGCCATCGGGCCATCGGGCGTGACCGGGCCAAGGCCCTTGAGCATCCGCTGATCGACCTCCTCGCGCAGAAAGCGATAGTAGTCAATCGCGTCATCCGTGCCACGAAACGCGCCGAAAATCGGCCCTATATAATAAATCCCGCCGAAATAGGCATCAATTGGCGAGGGTTTGTTTTTGCCGGTTTGCAGGATGTACACGAGGTCATCCTCGGCCTTGGCGGATTTTCTGAGATATTCGCGTAAACGATCAATGTCGAATTTGACGCCGCTGACCTTCTCAAGCGTTGGAATAACGTTTTCTTTCAACTGCTTGACCATATATTGCACCATGCTTGGCGTCACTTTGCCATCGGCCATATAGGGCGTTTGCAGAAAAATCGTCGGGCATTTATATTGCTCGCGCAACAGCTCAAACCACTTCAAAAACGTGAAACAGCCGGTATATGACAGCAGCAAAACGTCAGGATCGGGCAGCTTTTTACCGTTCGGCCCGATATTACCTTTCAGCATCATGCCGATGTCGGATTTGACGTAAGTGCAGACGTCTTCGGAGTGACCCGAACGCTCTGCCTCCATGATATAAGCGCCAGATTGCTTGCGCAGACCGGACTGGATCGCGTTGACCTCGGGCAGGTTATTGACCAGATCAAAGCACATGATCAGCTCGTTAAGATTGCCGGGCACAAAGGTTGAGGCCACC
>CAYPUW010000169.1:0-4059 GCA_964413925.1 uncultured Rhodobacter sp.
ATGGTTGAAGACGCCAGATTTGAAGATGCGGGAGGCCAGCCATTGCGCCTTCAAGCGCTGGATCAAAAGGATCTCGAGGTGATTTCCTCTCTGGTGCAGGACGCGGTGTTTCCGATCACCGAGATGTCGTGGTCGCCGACCAAACGCCGGTTTGGCCTGCTGTTGAACCGTTTTCGCTGGGAAGATCGCGATGACGCGCAAAAGCAACACCGCAAATACGAGCGTGTGCAATCCATGCTGGTGGTTAATGACGTGCTGAAAATCTCGTCAAACGGGATTGATCGCGGCGACAAAGACCTGATCCTGTCGGTGCTGGCGATCAGCTTTGTGCCAACCGAGGACGGGGCCGGACGGGTCGAGCTGACGCTGGCGGGCGACGGCGTGATCGCGCTGTCGGTGGAGTGTCTGGACATCAGCCTCGCCGATGTCACCCGCCCCTATATCGCCCCCTCGCGCGCTGCGCCGGACCACAATCAGGAGGGCTGATTTTGCCCGTATTGCTGAACAGTCAAAGCCCGGATTTCGAGGCCGGGTTTGAGGCGTTTCTGAACATGAAACGCGAATCCGACGCCGATGTGGACACCGTGGTCGCTGGTATCATTGCCGATATTCGCGCGCGCGGCGATGCCGCATTGCTCGAACTGACGGCCAAGTTCGACCGGCTTGATCTGAGGGCTGAAACGCTGGCGTTCAGCCCCGCCGAAATGGACCGCGAGATCGCGCGTGTGCCTGCAAACGAGGCTCGTGCGCTTGATCTGGCGGCGGCGCGCATACATGCCTATCACGAGCGGCAGTTGCCGCAAGATGCCACTTGGACCGACGATAGCGGCGCGACACTTGGTTGGCGTTGGGGGGCGGTTGATGCGGCAGGGCTTTATGTGCCGGGCGGGCTGGCCTCTTATCCGTCATCGGTGTTGATGAACGCCATTCCCGCCAAGGTCGCTGGTGTCAAGCGTCTGGTGATTTGCGCGCCAACACCGGATGGTCAGGTCAACCCGCTGGTGTTGCTGGCCGCGCGCTTGTCAGGGGTTGAGACGGTTTACCGGGTTGGCGGCGCGCAGGCGATTGCGGCGCTGGCATATGGCACCGACACCATAGAACCGGTGGATAAAATCACCGGCCCCGGCAACGCCTATGTGGCCGCTGCCAAACGGCGGGTTTTCGGGCATGTGGGCATCGACATGATCGCTGGTCCGTCAGAGATTTTGGTGATTGCCGACAAAGACAACAACGCCGATTGGGTGGCGGTTGACCTTCTAAGCCAAGCCGAACATGACGCCAGCGCCCAGTCGATCCTGATCGCCGATGACGAAGGGTTCGCGAGCGATGTGATCAAGGCGGTTGATGCGCGCCTCAAAACGCTGGAGCGTCGTGCTATCGCCGCCAAAAGCTGGCAGGATTTTGGCGCGGTGATCGTGGTTCAAACCCTTGATCAGGCGGCAGAGTTGTCAAACCGGATCGCGCCCGAGCATCTGGAACTTTGCGTCGCCGACCCTGATGCCCTGTCGCGCCAAACCCGTCATGCAGGCGCTATTTTTCTTGGCTCGCATACCCCCGAGGCCATTGGCGATTATGTGGGTGGTCCCAATCATGTGTTGCCCACCGGACGCTCGGCGCGGTTCTCCTCGGGGCTTTCGGTGCTTGATTTCATGAAACGAACCACGCTTTCCAAAATCTCGCCCGCCTCGCTTGCGGCCATTGGCCCTGCCGCCGAAACGCTGGCGAAATCCGAAGGGTTGGAGGCGCATGGACTTTCCGTCAGGCTTCGGCTTGATCAAAACAGTCGGGGTCAGGATGACTGATCTCAACCGCCTGACCCATGTGGAAATCGACGAAACCGGCCTGCCTGCGCCCACGGCACAGATAGATCAGGAGCGTAAAGTTGCGATTTTTGATTTGCTGGAGGAAAACAGTTTCGCGTTGCCCACGAACGAGGGACACGAAGCTTTGAGCGGCCCTTATCACCTCTATTTGTCGATCAAAGACCGCCGCTTGGTGTTTGATATCCAAACCGAACAGCGCGAACATATCGCTGCCTTTCACCTGTCGCTGTCCCCGTTTCGCCAAGTGGTCAAAGACTATTTCCAGATTTGCGAGGCCTATTTCAACGCCGTAAAACACCTGCCTGCCAGCCAGATCGAGGCCATTGATATGGGGCGGCGCGGCATCCATGACGAGGGCGCTCGGGTGCTGCAAGAGCGTCTGAACGGCAAGGTTATCGTCGATACCCTGACCTCGCGCCGCCTGTTCACGCTGATTTGCGTTCTGCATTTCAAGGGGTGAGGACAGCAAATGGACCCAAAGCTCCCCGGCGCGGTTCTGTTTTGTTGCGATTATAACGCGGTGCGCTCGCCCATGGCCGAAGGTTTGCTGAAACAACATGTGGGCCGCGCGATTTATGTGCAATCCGCAGGCGTCAAAAGCGATCTTGAAATTGACGGGTTTTCTATCGCCGTTTGTCAGGAGTTGGGGGTCGAGCTTGGTCGCCACCGTGTGCGCACGATGGACCAGATGATCGACTGGGGCGATGATTTGGAAAGCTATGATCTGATCGTGGCACTTTCGCCGGCCAGTCAGCGCCGGGCGTTGGAGTTCACGAGGTTTGCGTCACTTGAGGTCGAGTATTGGCCGATCATCGACCCCACGGGGCTGGGCCACAGTCGCGACGACAAGCTTGACGCGTATCGACAGGCGCGCGATCAGATCAGGACAAGGATCGAGCGCCGGTTTGGCCCCGCCACCGCCGTCAGCCACGACAGTTGAGCCTCTGAAATCCGAACTTGCTTGTAGCACCCACAGGATGCAGTGCTTTAAGCCTTGAATTCTTTACCAAACAGGCCCATTTAGGCGCAACCGCCCGAAATGGGCAAAACAGAAACAACACTCGGAGACAACATGGCCAAGGAAGAACTGCTCGAATTCCCAGGGGTCGTGGTAGAGCTTTTGCCCAACGCGACATTCAGGGTGGAGCTTGAAAACGGCCATGAAATCATCGCCCATACCGCAGGTAAAATGCGCAAAAACCGCATTCGCGTGCTGGCTGGCGACAAGGTGCAGGTCGAAATGACCCCCTATGATCTGTCCAAGGGCCGGATCAATTACCGCTATAAATAGGGCAGATCAATGCGTTTGATCTTGGGGTCCGGCAGTCCGCGCAGGCGCGAGTTGTTGGCGCAGATCGGTGTGGCTCCTGACGAGATCCGCGCGCCGGATATCGACGAAACCCCCTATAAACAAGAGCTTCCCCGCCCGTATTGCGTGCGTATGGCCTTGCAAAAGGTCAATGCCGTCAAGGCGAGCGCCGACGAGATTGTTCTATGCGCCGATACCACCGTTGCCGTTGGCCGACGCATTCTCGGCAAGCCTCAAGCTGCCTCCGAGGCCGTCGCCATGCTGCTGTTGCTGTCGGGTCGTCGCCACAAGGTGATCACCGCCGTGGCCCTCAAGCTGGGCGCGCGGATTTGGCAGCGCGACGTGGTCACCACCGTTCACATGAAGAACCTGTCGGACGCTGAAATCTCGACCTATATCCGTTCGGGCGAATGGCAAGGCAAAGCTGGCGCTTATGGTATTCAGGGTTTAGCAGGCGCGCTGATCCCGTCGATCAACGGCTCGTTCACCGGCGTTGTCGGTCTGCCGCTGAGCGAAACCGCGAACCTTTTACGCGCGGCGGGATATGTTTTGGACGAGGGGGCACAATGAAAGGTCGGATCGCGGTACTGGACCAGATCAACGGGCGCTCGGCTGCGGCGCTGATCGTTGACGGGCAGCTTGTTGACTTGTTGATCGACCCCGCAGAGGGTGCCGCTCCGCGTCCGGGGGCGATTTACCGTGCGGTAGCGCAGCGTCCTCTAAAGGGTCAAAACGGTATGATGCTGGACCTTGGCGACGGCCAGCGTGGTTTCTTGCGACAGGCCAAAGGCATCGCTGCCGGGACGGTGATGCTGGTGCAAATTGCCACCCAAACCGAGGCGGGCAAAGCCGCGCCGGTCACTCTCAAAATCCTGTTCAAGGGCCGATACGCGATCCTCACCCCCGGCGCCAAAGGCCGTAATGTGG
>CAYPUW010000169.1:4159-5328 GCA_964413925.1 uncultured Rhodobacter sp.
CTGTTCAAGGGCCGATACGCGATCCTCACCCCCGGCGCCAAAGGCCGTAATGTGGCGCGCTCGATCAAGGACGAGGCCGAGCGCGACCGCTTGGCGGAAATTGCCCATGACGCCATGCAAGGCGCGAGCGATGAACTCGGCCTGATCCTGCGCTCAGCCGCTGACGGAACCGATGACGCCGCGATTTTCGATGAAATATCCGCCCTCTTGGAAACCTGCGCGCAGGTAATGGCCGATGCCGGTGATCCTTCGCCCTGCCTGCTGGTCGAAGCCCTCTCCGCCGCCGATCTGGCGTGGCGCGACTGGAGTGACCCTGACCCCGATCAGGTGTTTGACACGGCTGGCAGCTTTGAGGATCACGGCGTTTGGGACCAGATAGAGCACCTGCGTAGCCCGTTGGTCTCGCTGACCAAACAGGCCTCGATGTTTGTGGAGCCAACCCGCGCGCTGGTCGCCATTGACGTCAATACCGGCGGGGATTTTTCCTTTGCGGCCGGTTTGAAAGCCAACCTCGCTTGCGTCCGCGACCTGCCGCGCCAGTTGCGCCTTCGCGGGCTTGGCGGGCAGATCGTCATAGATTTCGCCCCCATGAGCAAAAAAGATCGCCGCAGCGTCGAGCATGCTCTGAAACGCGCGCTGCGCGAGGACGGCGTTGACACAATCGTCGTTGGCTGGACCCCGCTTGGCCATCTGGAGCTGCAACGAAAACGCGAACGCTTGCCACTGTCGGAGCTGCTGGACTGAGAGGAAAGCTCTCAAAGCTGACTTGCGGCCCGTGGGATATTGGGGCATTCTTGGTCTTGAAACGCGCGCAAAAAGTTTGGCTTTAGAAATGTCCTGCCCCATATGTGACAAAAACTCCGACAGCGACTATCGCCCGTTCTGCTCCAAACGCTGCGCGGATGTTGATCTGGGAAAATGGCTTACCGGACGATACGCCCTGCCATCCGAGGAGCCAGTCGAGCCGGAACTTCTCGTCGATCCGCAAGATTCCAGCGGTCCGGTTTTGCACTGAGCCAACCAAAGGCGTTCCCTGCCCGAGTTTTTTCCACAAACCCACTGGACACCCCCGCGCCGCTATCCTAAAACCGCGCGACCCAAGGCGTTCAGCCTGACCCGTGCCCGGGTAGCTCAGGGGTAGAGCAGTGGACTGAAAATCCTCGTGTCGG
>CAYPUW010000170.1:0-5189 GCA_964413925.1 uncultured Rhodobacter sp.
CGTCGTGGCGAGGTCATGGGCGTTTCCTTCGCGCATTTCCTTGCGCCCGGCATTTTGATGATGACGGTGATCCAGAACGCGTTTGCCAATACGGCCAGCTCGCTGGTGGTCTCTAAAATACAAGGCAATATCGTTGATTCGCTGATGCCGCCTTTGTCCCCCATCGAGCTGGTGATCGGCTATACCATGGGTGGGGTCGTGCGTGGGCTGATCGTGGCCAGTGCGGTCGCTATCGTTACCTTTCCGATCCTTGGTGTGGGCATCGCGCACCCGCTCTGGGCGCTACTTTTCGTGCTGCTTGGCAGCGCGATGATGGCGCTGATTGGTGTTTTGGCGGGGATTGTTTCTGACCGGTTTGATCAGATGAATGCGATCACCAATTTCATTGTGACCCCGCTAAGCTTTTTGTCAGGTACGTTTTATTCGATCGACATCTTGCCGCCGACCTTGCTGGTCATCACCAAGTTCAACCCCATATTCTATCTGATCGACGGCACCAGATACGGGGTGATCGGCGTGTCGGATGCCTCCCCCGTGAACGGCGCGCTTTATGTGGGAGCGCTGACGCTTGGCTTGGGAATATGGTGCTGGCGCTGGTTCTCCACAGGCTTTCGCCTGAAAAGCTGATCTGGCTTTACATTGGGCGCATCCGCCATTACGCATATTATGTCTGTTAAGGAAAGCATGGCCAATGAAGCCGGTAAAACCATCGAAATTGTCGCGACGCCGACGCTGATTGTTCCTCGCGCGCCGCCCATATGGCACGGCGCGCCTTGCTGCTGTTTGTTCTTTCTCTAGCCGATCCCCCCCCCGAATTGACTTGCCCCTGCGTTTATACCAAACCGAGGGCCTTACCACCGAAAGGTTTCGATCATGACCTCTGCCGTTTTACCCACCTACGCGCGTGCGCCCCTGTCGTTTGTTAAGGGCGAGGGGAGCTGGTTAACCGAGGAAAATGGCCTGCGATATCTTGATCTTGGCGGCGGAATTGCGGTCAATGCGCTGGGTCACGCCAATCCAGAGCTGGCGGCAGCGTTGAGCGCGCAGGCCGGCGCGCTTTGGCACACATCGAACCTTTACCGCATCCCAAATCAAGAACGTCTGGCCAAGGTTTTGGCCAATGAGACCTTTGCCGATAAGGTATTTTTCACCAATTCCGGCACCGAAGCAATGGAATGTTCGGTGAAGATGGCGCGCAAATATTTTAGCCATATCAACCAGCCTGAAAAGACCGAAATCATTGCCTTTCAGGCAGCATTTCATGGTCGAACCCTCGGCATGATTGCTGCCGCCGGGTCTGACAAGCTGCTGAACGGTTTTGGCCCGCAAATGCCCGGATTTCGCCATGTGCCATTTGGCGATCTGGCGGCAACCGAAGCGGCGATTACCGACGAGACCGCGGCGATTTTGCTTGAGCCGGTGCAAGGCGAGGGCGGAATTCTTCCGGCTGAGGACGCGTTTTTGCAAGGGCTGCGCGCGCTTTGCGACGCTCATGGCCTGCTGTTGATCATGGATGAAATCCAAAGCGGGGTCGGGCGTACCGGGCGCTTGTTTGCCCATGAATATGCCGGGGTGACGCCCGATATTATGGCCATCGCCAAGGGGCTTGGCGGGGGTTTTCCGCTGGGTGCTTGCTTGGCTACAGATCGCGCTGCGTCGGGGATGGTCGCAGGCAGCCACGGCTCTACTTTTGGCGGCAATCCACTGGCCTGTGCGGTTGGTCTCAAGGTGATGGAGATCGTAACGCGTGACGAGTTTTTGGCCACGGTTAACCAGCGCGCGGGCTTCTTGCGTCAAAAACTGGAGGCTCTGGTGGACACTCATCCCGACGTATTTAAGGCCGTGCGCGGGCTTGGTCTGATGCTTGGTATTGTCTGCAAGGTTCCAAATACCGAGGTGGTAAACGCGGGCTATGACGAGCAGGTTTTGACCGTACCCGGCGGGCAAAACGTGATCCGAATTCTGCCCGCGCTCAACATCAGCGAAAGCGATCTGACCGAGGCGGTCTCGCGTCTGGACAAAGCGGCCACATTGATCGAGGTGACCTTATGAAGCATTTTCTGGATATCGACAAAACCTCAAAGGATGATCTGCGCGGTATTTTGGATATGGCGCTGGCGATGAAGACCGCGCGCGCGGGCCATCCTCGTGGGATGCCGGATCAGGACCATCCTCTTGACGGGCGCATGGTCGCGCTGATTTTTGAAAAACCCTCAACCCGTACGCGGGTCAGTTTTGATGTGGGTGTGCGCCAGATGGGGGGCCAGTCGATGGTGCTTTCGGGCGCTGACATGCAGCTTGGTCATGGTGAAACCATTGCCGACACCGCACGGGTTCTCAGCCGCTATGTGGACCTGATCATGATGCGCACATTCGAGGAGGAAACCTTGCTTGAGATGGCCGAATACGCCTCGGTTCCGGTGGTCAACGGTCTCACCAACCGCACCCATCCTTGCCAGATTATGGCCGATGTTTTGACCTATGAGGAGCATCGCGGCCAGATTGCCGGACGCAAGGTCGTGTGGTCGGGCGACGGCAATAATGTCTGCGCATCATTGGTGCAGGCGGCGGGGCAGTTCGGGTTTGACCTCACCTTCACCGGCCCCGCGCAGCTTGATCCCGAGGCTGGATTTATCGGCGAAGCGCGCAAATCCGGCGTGAATATCACGGTTGAGCGTGATCCGATGAAGGCCGTGGAGGGGGCTGATCTGGTGGTCACGGACACGTGGGTTTCCATGCATGACAGCCAATCCGCGCGCGAACGTCGCCACAACCAATTGCGCCCCTATCAGGTCAATGACGAGCTGATGTCGCGGGCCAAACCCGACGCATTATTCATGCACTGCTTGCCGGCCCATCGCGACGAAGAGGTCACCTCCGAGGTCATGGACGGCCCGCAATCGGTGATATTTGACGAGGCGGAAAACCGGCTGCATGCACAAAAAGCGATATTGCGCTATTGTCTTGGGGTTTGAATCCACCCAATCGCTGCACATCGCGCCTTGGCTGAGGTTGCCAGAATATCGCCGGTAATAAGTTGCTGGATCGCTATGTGGAACATCCCGCTATCGCCCGGTGGTGCAAGAATTGTTATGGCCGATCCAGCGCGCGGTTGAAAGCACTGCTGAAGACCTGAATGTGATGATTTTGGGTTCCGAAGATGTCTCATCAGTCCCAGTCTGAACGGGATCAGAACTTAGTGGACTTGATGACCAAAGCCCCGGTCTTGGCCTCAAAAGTCGGTCATCTGGAGCGTTTGCGCGAAACCGGCTCAGAGGGGATTGAGAGGGTCAAGCGGCATGTGATGCACGGGACTCTTGACGGCGTCGGCGCTGGTGGATGGGCAAAGAAATTGATTGTTAACGGTTTTGTAGTTAACCTGACTTTGACTGGATTATATCAATGAGGGGCCGTCATGCTGCGCATTTTATTGGTTATTGGCCTTTTTTTGGGGACAGGTTTTGTTGGTGGCGCTGCGGCGCAAGCGATCACGAGCGTCACAGCCACCTCGCTTGAAGAGATATTAAAATCAGCAGGCTACACACCAAAAATGGGCGTCTCCGAGCAATTTAACGGTACCTATGCGTCAATAGAAGGCGGCGGGTATTTATTTCATGCGGAAGCGGCGAAATGTGAGGCCGAAAACTGCAGCATTTTGTTTTTATTCGCAAATTTCAACCTTGATCGAGATATTACCTTGAAAGATTATCAAACCATCAACAGCTATAACGACACCGAGTTTTTGGGACGCGCCTATATTAATATAGATGAGCGTCAAGTCGGGATCGACCTGGTTTTTGATTTACGCGGCGGAGTGGATCGAGAATATATCCGCCTTAAAGCGCAGCAATTTCCCGAGCTGATCCAAACTTTTGTTGACCGTTTTCGCAAGGCGATGGAGAAGGGCTAGCGGCGCTTACCCTCAAAAATTGGCGGGCGATTTCAGGCTCGGCAAGTTCAGCCCTTGTTCATCCGCGCATTTAATTGCCTCGGGATATCCGGCATCTGCATGGCGCATCACCCCGGTGGCCGGGTCGTTCCAGAGCACTCGATCCAGACGGCGCGCCGCATCCGCCGTACCATCGGCGACAATCACCATGCCCGCATGTTGCGAATAGCCCATGCCGACCCCGCCGCCGTGATGGAGGCTGACCCAAGTGGCCCCGCTGGCGGTGTTCAAAAGCGCGTTCAAAAGCGGCCAGTCGCTGACGGCGTCCGAGCCATCGCGCATGGATTCCGTCTCGCGATTGGGCGATGCGACCGAGCCTGAGTCCAAGTGATCGCGCCCAATCACCACCGGCGCGCTCAACTCGCCACTGGCGACCATTTCGTTGAACGCCAGCCCCAGACGATGGCGATCCCCCAGACCAACCCAGCAAATTCGCGCGGGCAACCCCTGAAAATCTATGCGCGCGCGCGCCATGTCAAGCCAATGATGCAGGTTCTTGTCATTAGGCATCAGCTCTTTGACCTTTTGGTCGGTCTTATAGATGTCCTCGGGGTCACCAGACAGCGCGACCCAGCGGAACGGGCCGATGCCGCGACAAAATAACGGACGGATATAGGCCGGGACAAAACCGGGGAAATCAAACGCTTGCGTCAACCCTTCGTCTTTGGCTACTTGTCTGATATTATTGCCATAATCAAATGTCGGCACGCCGGATTTTGCGAAATCCACCATCGCGGCCACATGGATTTTCATCGAGGCTCGTGCTGCCGCCTCAACCTTTTTTGGGGCCGTTTCACGCTTGTCGCGCCACTCCCCCATGTTCCAACCTTGAGGCAGATAGCCGTTGATCGGATCATGGGCCGAGGTCTGGTCGGTGACCATATCGGGGCGAATTCCACGCGCGAACAGCTCGGGGAAAATGTCGGCAGCATTGCCCAAAAGCCCGACGGATTTGGCCTCGCCCGCCGCCGTCCAACGCGAGATCATCTCCAGCGCCTGATCGAGCGTTTCGGCCTTCTCATCAAGATATCGCGTGCGCAAACGAAAATCGATACTGTCAGGATTGCACTCGACCGCCAGACAGCACGCGCCCGCCATCACCGCCGCCAAGGGCTGTGCGCCGCCCATTCCGCCAAGGCCAGCGGTCAAAATCCACCGCCCCGTGAGGTTACCATTATAGTGTTGCCGCCCGGCCTCGGCGAAGGTTTCAAACGTTCCCTGAACGATACCTTGCGTGCCG
>CAYPUW010000171.1:0-5177 GCA_964413925.1 uncultured Rhodobacter sp.
GCAGGGTTGCCCGCCACAATGGCATAATCGGGCACATCTTTGGTGACAATCGCGCCCGCCCCCACCACGGCCCCCGTGCCGATATGCCGCCCGGGCAGCACCTGCGCGCCGTGGCCTATCCAGCTATCCGGCCCCAGCGTGCAGTGGTTTTCGCGCCGCCACGCAAAGAAATCCGCCTCGTCCGGCTCGTCTTTGAAATAGGCCGAAGACCGATACATGAAGTGGTGCAAACTGGCGCGCCATGTGGGGTGATTGCCCGGATTGATACGGGTAAACGCCGCGATATTGGCGAATTTTCCAATGTCGGCATAGGCGATATCGGCGAAGCGGTCGCAATAGGCGTAATCGCCCATATTAACCTCGTTCAGCCGCGCGTGGGCGCCTATTTCCACATAGCGCCCAAGGGTGCCGCCGGTGATGCTGGCCCCTTCGTGCAGCAGCGGCGTTTTGGACAGTTTGGGCTTCATAAGGCGCTCTTTTCAGGGCCGTTTATCAAGCGGGCGCGCAGCCAGCTGGACATATTATCCATGACGATCACCACAAATATAATCAGAACGATGATATACATGGTGTTTTCCCAATCCTGCCCGGTGCGCATGGTGTCGGCCAGCTTCAGGCCGATGCCCCCCGCGCCCAGCATGCCGATCACCGTGGCCGAGCGGGTGTTGGATTCCAGAAAATAGAGGGTTTGCGATATCAGCACCGGCAGGATTTGCGGGATCACCCCGAACCATGTGGCCTGCACCTTGCCCGCGCCCACAGAACTAACCCCGTCCATTTGTTTTTTATCAGCATTTTCAATGGCTTCGCTAAACATTTTGCCAAAGGTGCCGGTGTCGGTGAACCATATTGCCAGAATGCCCGAAAGCGGGCCAAGGCCGAAAGCGCGGATGAAAATCAGCGACCAGATCAGCGCATCCACGCCGCGCAAAAAATCAAATATCCGTTTCATGCTGCCGCGCAGCAGGCCCACGGGGTTGATATTATTGGCCGCCATAAAGCTGAGCGGCAGGGCGGTGATGGCGGCCAGCAATGTGCCGCAAAAGGCCATCAGCACCGTGATCATCATCGCATACATGATCTGCCCGTGCTGCCATTCCTTGTTATTCCAGATCTCCGAGGTCACCAGCGCATAATTGCTTTGCGCAGGGTCCAGCCGTTCGCCGGAAAAGCTCAGGGCTATGGCCTGCCAAAGGCTGGTGCCGTTCAGGGGCGAGGTGCTGTCAAACCAGAAGTTCTCCCAGCCGGTGGTGTATTTGTGCAGCTTTATTTTTGATTTGGTGATGATAAAGCGCACATAGCTATCGGGCCGGCCCTCGATTTTATTGGGGGCGATGCGCATCCAGTCTTGCGGGTCGGTGAGCAAAACCGGGCCGGTGGCGGTGGTTTCTATGTCGGTGATCAGCGCGCCGTCTTTGAACAGCTGCAAACCGGCCAGCGAGATAACGGCCTCATAGCCCTGCCCCATATCCACACGGGTTTTATCGCCATCAGAGACCACCCAGTCGGGCAGGGTTTCAAAGGCATTGCGGCGGTTGCCTTCAAGGTTCACCATCAGGTCGCCATTGCGCAGCGAAAGCTCGACATGGTGTTTATAGGCATAGCTGTCCAGCGCCAAAAGGGCGGCGCGGTCTGTGTTGGCGCGGTCAAGCGCGGCGGATACATTAAACGCCCCCCAGATATAAACCAGATAGCCGATCAGCGCCAAAAGCCCTGCCAGCATGGTGGCCTGGCGTTTGCGGTTCGGGTTAACGGCCTGCGGATAGCTGCTGGCCAATTGTTCCATATGTGCGGTGATGGTCATATCAGCCTCCGGTTAATGTGCGGTTTTGCCGATAAAACGGCGGCGTGCCCATGTGGACAGAATATCAATGGCGATAATGGTCAGGATCAGCAGCATGATGATGGCGGCAATATCGGCACCGAACTTCCAGTCAACAAAGGTTTTGAACTGTTGGCCCAAGCCGCCCGCGCCAACAAAGCCCAATATGGCCGAGGCGCGCACGTTAATCTCCAGGCGCAGCAGGCCATAGCTTATCCAGTTGGGCCAGACCTGCGGAATGATCCCGAACCAGACCTTTTGCAGCCAGCTTGCGCCAGAGGCCTCCAAGCCTTCCCACGCTTTCATATCGGCGTTTTCGTTGACCTCGGAAAACATTTTGCTCAGGGCGCCGGTGGTATGAAAGGCAATGGCCACCACGGCGGCGATCGGGTTTTTGCCAAAAATAAAGATCAGAAACAGCGCGATTACGATTTCCGGAAAGGCCCGCGCGATATCGGTAAAGCGGCGCGTGACCCAGACCAAAGCGCGGTTTTTCACCAGATTGCGCGCGGCAATAATGCTGATAAGCCCGCCGAGCGTAAAGCCGATAAGGGTTGCCACAATCGCCATATTTATGGTTTCGATCAGGTAATAAATATAGGTGTGCGTGATGCCGTTTTCAGCGTGCTGCACGGTAAAGGAAATGGCCCAGAACGCCCAGCCTTTGGCATAGGCCTGTGAAATAATTCCTGAAGGATAGTCAAAAATCCGCGGTAGGCCGGACATGAGCGAGCCGGAATTGGCCTCTTCGGCCACCCGCACGCCGCCAACCAGCAGCAGCACCAGCAACACCAGCAACAGGCCGGTATAGACCCGCCGCCGCCGCTCGGCTATTTCGTATTGGGCCGCAATATTGGCCGTTGCCATCAGTTCAGACATGGTTTTCCCCACCCGCATAAAAAAGGCGCACCCGCTTGGTGGCGGATGCGCAAGTCTCAGGGGGTCTTAGTTGTTGTTTTCAATCTTGGCTTTACGGGCCGCGATGATGGTGGTGTAAAAATCCGGAGTTACGGGGATCAGGCCGGCATATTCGCCACCTTCAGAGTTATAAAAACACTCCGGGTCATCAGTTGGCAAGGACATCAACGAAGCGGTGAACTTGTCTTTCACATCCTGTGGCAGGCTCGCACGCAGCACCAGCGGGCCGTTTGGAATGATCGGCGAGGTCCAGAGCAAGCGCAGGTCGTTCATGTCGAGCAGGCCTTTGTCAACCATCTTGCGCAGGTTGCCGGAGGTATAGCCCTCTTCCCAATCGCCCACACCCGATGTCCAGGTTACGCCGGCATCCACATCACCGTTCAGCACGGCCAGCACGTTTTGCTCGTGGCCACCGGAGAAAGAGGTTTCGCCGAAGAAATCTTCAACCACATAGCCCTGTGCCGGCAGCGCAACCGACGGGATAAGATAGCCCGAAGTGGAGTTGGGGTCTGCAAAGCCGAGGTGCTTGCCTTTCATGTCGTCAAGGGTTTCGATACCGCTATCGGCGCGGGTCACCATAACCGAGTGATAGCCCGAAGCGCCATCGGTTTGCACGGTGGTGGCGATCGGCTCAACCGCTGTCGGGTCTGCCAGATAAACCGCCGCATAGCCCGAAGAGCCAAGCTCGGCATAGTCAAGCGTGCCGCCAAGCAGGCCTTCGATCACGCCGGCATAATCAGCGGCCGGAAACAGTTTTACCGGCACGCCCAAGGCGGCCTCGTAACGCTTGACCAGACATTCGTTGTTCACCAGACGGTCGGCTTCGTTTTCGCCGCCCAGAATGCCGATGCGGAATTCTGTGATCGGGGCTGGCTGGCTTTGAGCCAGAAGCGGGGTGGCCGCCGCGAAAAACGCGGTGCTTGCCGCAAGAATGGAAGTAAGTTTCATTGTGTTATCCTTTAAAAGGTGAAAATGCCCCGCCCATCGGAGCGCATGTGCCCAAACGGGCGGTTATCCCGCAACAGCCATGGGAGGATTGGCGGTTGCGGTATTCGAAATCGCGTTGATCGAGGTCGAGGTGGCCGCCTCGTCAAATTCGGCCCCCGCGCCGTAAATCTCGCGGGCGGTGTTTTCGGTCAGCTCATGGGAGGGGCCGTCAAATACGATCGCCCCGTCGCGCATGCCGATCACACGGTCACAATAGTTGCGCGCGGTGTCCAGTGTGTGCAGGTTGGCAATCACGGTGCGGCCGTCCTGCTCATGGATATCGCGCAGGGCGTCCATCACGATCTGGGCGTTCATCGGGTCGAGCGAGGCAATCGGCTCGTCGGCCAGAATGATTTTCGGGTCCTGCACCAGCGCCCGCGCAATCGCGACCCGCTGCTGCTGCCCGCCCGAAAGCGCCTCGGCGCGCTTCATCACATGCTCGGCAATGCCGAGCCGGTCCAGCGCGGCCAGGGCCTGCAAGCGCTCTTCGCGGGTAAACAGGCGCAAAATGGAGCCAACCGCCGAATGGTCGATCAAGCGGCCCATCAGCACATTGGTCATCACATCAAGGCGCGGGATCAGGTTGAACTGCTGGAAGATCATGGCGCATTCGGCCTGCCATGCCCGCTTGGCCTTGCCCTTGAGCGCCAGAATGTTCTGGCCCTCGAAGTTGATCACCCCGTCGGTGGCATCGGTCATCCGGTTGATCATCCGCAGCACGGTTGATTTCCCCGCACCCGAGCGCCCGATAATGCCGATCATCTGGGGTTTTTCCAGCGCAAAGCTGGCATTATCCACCGCTACATTGTCGCCGAACTTTTTGGTCAGGCCTTGTATATCGAGAATCATCGTTAGCTCCACTTGGCTGCGTTGGGAGTTAACTATCGGTTCATTATTTCACTCTTCTGACAGAAATTTAGCATGAATATGACAGGCGCCGCGTGTGGTTTTTGTCACACAAGCATCTGACATCTTTCCATAACACTCTTTGGCGAAAAGCTTTTCTTAACTTGAAACCTCGGCATAACCTGCTTTTGCAACGCATCAAGGATATCAGTTTGGCGAACCATTTTTTGCCTTGTACCCGAGCAACAGAACCGATGCGCTCGCAAAAAAATCCCGTTCCATCACCAGCTGGCCGATTTTCCCCTCTTGTCTTATGAATGAGATGGCTTCTGTGTAATATATACAGGTGTCTATCACCGACTACTTGAAACCTACCTTTCCGCGCATGATTTTTCGTTTGCGCGGGTCAATCCACGCCAAGCGCGTCGGTTTGCCGAAGGTAAACGGAAAACAGGCGGCAAGTTTGACCGGCCTTGCTCCAATCTTGCGCCAATCGGGAAAATGGCAGGGCAAAGAACGCATCCAAGGCGGCCGCGCTAATTTACGTAGAGCAATCCCGCCACCTGCGCCATTTCGATGAACCAGCGCCAGATCGGCGCACAAA
>CAYPUW010000172.1:0-5165 GCA_964413925.1 uncultured Rhodobacter sp.
CCTTTATTGTCAGCCAACAGCATGACGGGGTTGATATGGTGACGGTCGTGACCGAGGGAATTTTCAGCTATTGCGGCGTCAAGGTAAAGATCGACACCGATCGCCATTTGGGCGCTGAAACCGCGCTGGTACGGGTGGACGGCGAGCCGGTGGGCCATGTGATGACGGGGGAATACGGCTCGCAAATGCTGTCGCTTGGCGGGGTCAAGCACCTGACGGGCGGCTCTAAAAAAGAGGGGCGGGTGACGTGTGACGCGCTCTTGAACCTGTGCAATCGCCAGCCGGTCGCGATGACCATCGACGGTGGGGCAGATGTGGTGCTGCAAGCCGGAGTCGCACCGATTGTGAACGGTGTGCGCGAGCAGCGGATGCGGGTCGGATGCGGGTCGGCCACCATTGGCATGTTTGCGATGCAATGGGCACCGCATGTGGACGAGGTGGTGGTGGTCGACGATCACATCACCGGCGTTTTATCAGAGCATCAAGCAGGCAAGCTGTTGGCGGTGAAGCCGACCGGCATCAAGATTTTAGGAAGGCGCTCCACGCCGGGGCGGTATTTTCAGGTGGCAGAGCCGGGAACAGGCTGGGGCGGCACCGATATCGACGATCCTCTGCGCATCTTGGGCGATTTCAAACCGGCGGTTGCGTGGCCGGGTATGACCCTGTTGATGGTGTCAACCACAGGCGAGCAATCCGCCTATTTCGTGCTGGATGACGCGCTAAAACCGCGTGCGATGCCCTTGCCCGACAGCCTGCGCGAAAGCGTTGCGCGCATCACTGAAAACTGCGAACCCAGCCTTACCAGCGTGATGTTCATGGCTGGCGCAGGCGGCTCTTTGCGTGCAGGCGTGACCGAAAATCCGGTGCGCCTGACCCGCTCGGTCAAACACGCAATCACCCATGTTTCCTGCGGCGGAGCCAAAGCCTATATCTGGCCGGGAGGCGGGATCACGGTGATGGTCGATGTGCTTGATATGCCAAGCAATTCTTTCGGATATGTGCCAACTCCGGCACTGGTTGCGCCGATTGAATTCACGCTCAGATTGTCGGATTACGAAAAGCTCGGTGGCCATATGGGCAGCGTCAGATCGCTGGCTGAAATTGCGCCGGATGTGGAGCGTCGTCTCAGCACAGAGGGGCGTGACCCGTGGCCTCTGGATGCTGCAAATTTCAAATGGGAGGATGAGTGAGCTTGTGTCGTGGAGCCAATGTTAGTTACATAAATATACACCTCGAAGTAGGACCACCGCCCGACGGAAACGTCAGGCCGCGCCGGACCTTGTTCTCTTTAGCAACGGTTGCCGGAGTTGCCATATGTAGCGAACCTTAGGGTCCTGACCCTAAGTCTACGATTTTAAACCAGCTTGATAACCGCCTCAAACCCACGGGTTTTGCCGGTTGCGGGCGAGTTTAGCGCGAACGTGCTGCCCGAACCCTCGGCGATTGCTTTGACAATGGCCAAGCCAAGACCCGAGCCTGATGCTTCGGACTGGCCGCGTGTGAATGCCTCGGTAAGGGTTTTCAACGTTTCGGGCGGCACCACGGGGCTGTCATTAACGACTTTCAACGTGGCGTCGCGGCCAAGTGTGACCACGATGGGGCGATCTTGGCTGCCGTGGTTCAGCGCGTTCTCGATCAGGTTTCGCGCGAGAATTGCAAAGGCATTGGGGTCGATCTTGGCCAAGACCGGCGATTTCGGCAGGTTAACGATGATGCGGTCATGAATATCCCCATAAAGCCCCGCCGCGCGTTCAAAATCGGTCAAGACAAGCTTTAGAACCGGCGCGATATCGCCTTTTTGTCCCGCGACCAGCCCCGCCCCTTCGGATTTGGCCAGTTGCATCAACTTCTCGGTCAGTGCGGACAGACGTTTGAGCGCGGTTTCGATTTGCTCGGCATGTTGACGGGTTTCATCCGATTTGGCGATGGCGATCATGCGCTGGGTCTGGGCAAGGGCCGCCGCTACCGGCGTGCGCAATTCATGCGCGCTGTTGGCGGTAAAACTGCGCTCTGAATCCAGTGCGCGCCGCAGTCGTTCAAGCAAACTGTTGACCGCCTGCGCAATCGGCTCGATCTCGGTTGGCAGCGCGTCATGAGAGACCTCGGCCAGATCGTTGCCGCCACGCGTCTCGATCTCGCTCTGGAGCTTGTGAACCGGCCTGAGCGAGACCCGCACCCGCCACCACACGCCAAACAAACTAAGCGGAATTAACAACAAAAGCGGCGCAAATAACCCCAGAACCGCATGTTGGATCGCGTCGGAGCGATGCGCCAGAGGCTCGGCCACCGCGATGGTGATGTCGCCCTGCAAGGCCGCTTGGGAATAGATACGGTGGGTCTTGGTCACCGAAAAACCATCGGCGACATAGGGGGGAAACACGCTCTCTATCGCGTCAAAAGAGCGGATAAGCGGGTGGCCCTTGGAATCTCGCACGATATAGGTCAACAGCTCCGAGCCACGGGTAGCGGCGGCCATGCGCTGAGAGATACCCTCCTCCTCGCGCTCGACAATATCGTTAACCGCCAGCGGCAAAACCCGTTGGGCGACCTGCTCGATGGCGCTGTCGAAAATCTCGTTCATCTCGGTGCGCAGCAAATATCCGGTGATGAGGATGCCAAGCGCCCACATCAAAACCACGCCGCCAACCAGACTTATCGACAGGCGCCACTGAAGGCTGCGCGGCCCGATCATGCTGCGCCCAGCCTATATCCCATCCCGCGCTCTGTCTCGATTGCGTTGCGGCCCAGTTTTTTGCGCAGGCGGCTGATATGAACCTCGATGGTGTTGCTCTCGACCTCGGCATCAAAGGAATAGAGCCGGTCTTCAAGCTGGGTTTTTGAAAATAACTGGCCCGGATTTTGGGCAAACGCCTCAAACATCACCCATTCGCGCGCGGTCAGCGTCACCCGGTTGCCCGCCTTGATAATGCTACGATTGGCGAGGTCAATGGTCAGATCACCTATTTCTATCAAAGGGTTAGGGTTGCCGGAATAGCGCCGCGCGACCGCGTTCAGGCGCGCCGACAGCTCCGACAGATCAAACGGCTTGACCAAATAGTCGTCCGCCCCCGCGTTCAAGCCCTCGATCCGGTCGGAAATCTGGTCCATTGCGGTCAAGATAATCACCGGCGTCACAGCACCCTTGCTGCGCAGCTCGCGCAAAAACGTCAGACCCCGCCCGTCAGGCAGCATCAAATCCAGCAAAATCAAGTCATAAGCAGTCACAGCAACATGGTCGACAGCCGCATCAAGCCGCTGAACCAGATCAACGCTGTGACCATCGGCCCGGACCTGATCACGGACCGCCGGGCCAAGTATAGTGTCGTCCTCGACCAGCAATACGCGCATAAAGTACCTTGTGCTTTTCATAAACCTTTTAGTGATCTTATTGGCTTACAGCAACCTGAAGACAAAAAAACATCGTGTTCAGGTTGCGGTAAGGTATATATAACATATGGCGACGACGCAGTTAAACAGGGTAGATCAATGAAAAAGCGTAACCTACTGGCGATGATCGCGCTGGGTTCCGGGGTCGCGACCGGGGCGCAAGCCGCTGTTGACCTGTGTTTTGTGCCGATTTCCGAATGGCAGCCACGCTATGCCGTCAAGGACATGGTGGAGCGTCAAGGCTGGAAAATGCGCCGCATTAAGGTTGATGACGGCTGTTACGAGTTTATTGGCTGGGACGAGGAAGGCAACGAGATCGAGGCCGAAATCGACCCGGCTTCACTGGCGATAATCAGAATTAAGATCGAGGCGTACCGCAAACCGGACGCAACACAACAAGACAGCAAAAAAAAGAATGAGGATAAATGAGCATGACACGTGTATGGGACCCGCTAGTTCGGATTTTTCATTGGACCTTGGTAATCACCTTCGCGGTAACCTGGGTTACATCAGAGGGCTGGGACGCTTTGCATGAATGGTCCGGCTACGCCGCCGGTGCGTTGATCGCATTTCGCATAATTTGGGGTCTGATTGGCCCGAAATACGCGCGCTTCACCCAATTCGTGAAGTCGCCAAAAACCACCGTCGCCTATATCCGCTCCATGGCCGAGCGTAAGGAGCAACGCTATCTCGGGCATAATCCCGCAGGGGCTGCGATGATATTGGCCCTGTTGCTGAGTTTGGGCATAACCGTGTGGACCGGCTGGATGCTGACCGCTCCCGCTGCGACCCGACTGTGGTGGATGAGTGATGCTCATAGCGTTATCACCAGCGTCTTGATGGCCTTGGTTCTGGCCCATATCGCCGGTGTGTTTCTAGCCAGCTATCACCATAAAGAGAACCTGTTTCGCTCTATGGTTCATGGCAAAAAACGCGCAGCACAGGACAAAGACGTCGCTTGAGTGTGGCTCTGGTACAATACGCTCTGATGCAACAACCTACTGAAACTGCTTCAACTTTCCAAGGCGCTCCACTTTTGGTGGAGCGCTTTCACGATAAGATCAAGCTGACGGGAAGCTGAAGTATTTAAAGCAAACCCGTCAGGTAGACGTAAGTTGCTCCCTCTAATTTGAAACGATGAAAATCAAACTTCGGAGAAGAAAAATGAAAATGAACAAGAAGATATCGGCGTTGGCTTTGGCCGTTGCCATGACAGTGCCGGCGATTGCGCAAGCGCGCCCGGTTACCCTAACGGCAAATCTCAGAAACTATGGCGGTAGTGGTGCCTATGTGGCGATCTACCTGACCGACGCAAAGGGCGTCTATAAAGGTACACTTTGGATGGCTGGTCCGGGCATAAGCTTTTACCACTACCTGCACGAATGGAGCCGTGCCAGCGGTGGCAACTTGGCCGATATCAACGGTTTGACAGGCGCAAGTATTGGTGCAGGTCAGACATTGTCGGTTACCCTAGATTTGTCGGATGCACTGATCAATGCCGGATATCAAATCCGACTTGACGCCGCTGTGCGCAACATGCCGCCAAGCAGATCCGAGGTTGTCGTTTCTTTTGATCCAGCTGGTAAAGGCAAGCCTGTCAAAGGCCGCCGCTATATCCAGTCGTTCCAGTACGACATGTAATCCTTAGACAGGACCACGCCGATGTTACGCCAGATTCACAAACTCCCCGGTCTGATTGCCGGACTTTTGGTCGTCGTTCTGGCGACGAGTGGAACAATCCTGTCTGTTATACCCGCACTTGATCGCTCGATCGTCCC
>CAYPUW010000173.1:0-5154 GCA_964413925.1 uncultured Rhodobacter sp.
TGGTGGCACCGCCCCCGACATCGAGGAAGTTGGCGGGGTTGGAGCCGTAAAGTTTAATGATGTCCATGGTCGCCATGGCCAGACCTGCGCCGTTGACCATGCAGCCGATCTCGCCATCCAGCGCGATATAGTTGAGATCGAATTTGGAGGCGGCGAGTTCTTTTGGGTCTTCTTCGGTTTCGTCGCGTTGGGCCAGAATATCGGGCTGGCGATACATGGCGTTGCTGTCAAAACCCATCTTGGCATCGAGGCATTTGAGATCGCCCTTGTCGGTGACGATCAGGGGGTTGATTTCCAGCATCTCCATGTCACGCTCGATAAACATGCGATAAAGCGTGTCGATCAGTTTGACGCATTGCTTGATTTGCGCGCCGCGCAATCCCAGCGCGAAGGCGACGCGGCGGCCATGAAAGGCGGACAGGCCGGAGGCGGGATCAACGGAAAAGCTGACGATTTTCTCGGGGGTTTTGGCGGCCACCTGTTCGATGTCCATGCCGCCCTCGGTCGAGCAAACGATGGCGATGCGCGAGGTTTGGCGATCGACCAGCAGGGCGAGGTAAAGTTCGGTCTCGATGCCCGAGCCGTCCTCTATATAGACGCGGTTGACTTGTTTGCCGGCAGGGCCTGATTGATGTGTTACCAGCGTGCGGCCAAGCATTTTTTCGGCCTCGGAAGCGGCCTCGGCCACGGATTTGGTGAGGCGAACACCGCCAGCCTCGCCAGCTTCGGGTTCAACGAAATGGCCCTTGCCGCGACCACCGGCGTGGATTTGCGCCTTGACCACCCAGAGCGGGCCATCCAGTTCGCTGGCCATTGATTTGGCTTCGTCGGCTTTCAAAACCACCCGGCCATCAGAGACCGGAGCGCCGTAATCGCGCAGCAGGCGCTTGGCCTGATATTCGTGAATGTTCATGGAAGGGCTTCCCGTTGGTTGGTTGCGTGCAAGCTGTCACACGTTTGACACAACTCATAGGGAAGAAAAGGTAAATATTTGGTGTTCGGGCGAAAAACAGTTATTTGTGATCACAGCTTGGCGGGGTGTGATCACAAATATGGTTAGGAAGGGGAACGACGAGGGATTTCCTTGTGCAGATGCAGGGAATCACGGGGTTAGAATAAGGTTTGGAGCAGAAAAAAGAGGGCAGCGCCTTCGCTTGGGTGGGCGCATGCGCGGCCCGGCGTTAGTGCCGGGCGGAAGATGTGTTAGGTGGCGGAGCTATAAAGCGAACTTTTACTCCGCCAACCTGTTATTTGCTCAGAGTACCATCAATGGCTTTGCAGGCGTCAACCAGCCCGCTGACGGCCTCGATGGATTTGTCAAACATTGCCTGCTCTGCCTTATCAAGCTTGATCTCGATGACTTTCTCAACACCACCGGCACCGATCACGGTCGGCACGCCGACATAGGTGTTTTTCAAACCATAGGAACCGTCAACATTGGCGGCGCAGGGCAGAACGCGCTTTTGATCCTTGAGAAAGGCCTCGGCCATCTCGATTGCGCTGGCGGCAGGGGCGTAAAAGGCCGAGCCGGTTTTGAGCAGGCCAACGATCTCGGCCCCACCATCGCGGGTGCGTTGCACGATAGCGTCGAGCTTGTCTTGACTGGTCCAGCCCATCTTGACCAGATCGGGCAGCGTGATGCCGCCAACTGTTGAGTAGCGTGTGAGCGGCACCATAGTGTCGCCGTGGCCACCAAGGACGAAGGCCGACACATCACGGGCGGAGACGCCGAATTCAAGCGCGAGGAAATGGCGGAAACGGCCACTGTCCAGCACACCTGCCATGCCGCAAACCTTGTTTGCAGGCAGGCCGGAATATTGCTGCAAGGCCCAGACCATAGCGTCGAGCGGGTTGGTGATGCAGATCACGAACGCGTCGGGGGCGTATTTGCCAATGCCCTCGCCCACGGATTTCATCACTTTGAGGTTGATGCCCAACAGATCATCGCGGCTCATGCCGGGTTTGCGCGGGATACCGGCGGTGACGATGCACACGTCGGCGCCAGCGATGTCGGCGTAATCGGTGGTGCCGGTAATGGTCGCGTCAAAGCGCGAGATCGACCCGCTTTCGGAAATATCCAGGGCTTTGCCTTGGGGGATGCCGTCGGCGATGTCGAAGATTACCACGTCGCCAAGCTCTTTGGTTGCGGCCAGATGTGCCAGCGTACCGCCGATCTGACCGGCCCCGATCAATGCGATCTTTGCTCTTGCCATTTTACTTCTCCGTTGGGTTGTGAAATTTGGGGGTTGGGTAGACCCTTGAGGGGGCGTGTGCAAGGTTAAACGCGGCGCGGTGGCGTTTGAAGGTGTGGCTCGGCGTGTTCTGGCTTGCATCCCAATTCAGGCTGTGGCCTAAAATTCGCGACTTATACTGACAAATCAGAGGCCCCATGGAACCGCACATAAAACCCTACCGCTCGCTTTTATATATCCCCGGTTCGCGTGAACGGGCGTTGGAAAAGGCGACCGGCCTGTCTGCTGACGGGATCATATTTGATCTGGAGGACGCGGTGGCGATGGATGAAAAAGCCCGCGCACGGGGGCTGGTGGCGCAGACGCTGGAGCGGCGCAATTACGGTGCGCGTGGGTTGATGGTGCGTATCAATGGGCGCGACACCGGGTTGGAGCTGGACGATCTGGTGGCGATTTGCGCGGTCGGACCGGAGGCGATTTTGTTGCCAAAGGTGCAAAGCGGCGACGATATCAGGTGGCTGGAGGCGCAGCTTGAGCGGCATTCTAACTGCGGCGCGACTGCGATCTGGGCGATGATGGAAAGCCCGCTTGGGGTTTTGAACGCGCAAGAGATTGCGGCGGCGTCGCCTCGGCTGCGGGGGTTTGTGGTTGGCAGCAATGATCTGGTGAAGGATTTATCAGCGCGTCATGTGGCCGATCGCGCGCCGATTATGACCAGTCTTAGCCTGTGTTTGCTGGCGGCGCGGGCGCAAGGATTGATGTGTGTTGACGGGGTTTACAACGCTTATAAGGACGTTGAGGGCTTGCGGCAGGAATCTGTGCAGGGGCGAGATATGGGGTTTGACGGCAAGTCGTTGATCCATCCGGCGCAGATTGAGGTGGCCAACGAGGTGTTTGCGCCATCGGGCGCGGAGATTGAGCTGGCGCGGCGACAGATCGCGGCGTTTGAGGCGGCGCAAGCCGAGGGTTTGGGGGTTGCGGTGCTGGATGGTAGCATCGTTGAGAATTTGCATGTGGTTACGGCGAAGCGACTGTTGGCGAGTGCTGAGGCGGTGGGGGTGATGGGGTGATAAGGCGCGCGCCTGAGCTTGGGGAGGCGCATTGAACCTTATTTGTTGCAAGCGGCGCGGCGGTGCCGCCGGGCGGGACAGGGTTGAGGGGCGGCCTATGTGATCCCTAAAAAAACGCTTGACATCTGGCAGAATATGTTCATGTATTGTTCTTGTCTCAGAATCGAGATTGATAAGGATAATAAGTGGATTTTCAAACCTACCTGATTTATGCGCTGACAACGGCTATCGTTATTTTCTCGCCTGGTCCCACTGCCATTCTAATGGCGTCTCAAGGCGCAAGTAGTGGGCTAAAGCGTACACTGTTTGGTGTATTTGGCATTACCTGTGCAACAATGATCTACTATGCGATGTCCGCAACAGGTATCGCGTCGTTGATTGTTGCGTCATATACTCTTTTTCAGATTGTCAAATGGGCAGGTGTTGCCTATCTTTTATATCTTGGTTGTTCAGCAATATTCAGTAAATCAGGCGGGCTGGTTGTTAAATCAAGCGCACCATTGCGCAAACGAACTTCGCTATTCACGCACGGCTTTTTAGTCGAGTTTTCCAACCCCAAAGCCCTATTGTACTTTTCGGCAATCCTCCCTCAGTTTCTTAACGTTGACAGGCCAATCGCACCACAGTTTTTTATCATGTGGGCGACTGCATTCCTGCTGCAATGGGTTATATATCCGGGCTATGCGTATCTTGGGGACCGCATGATCCAAGGAGGTGTCAAAAACTGGATTGTGAACACAATCAATAAAACTGCGGGAGCGGCGCTCATTTTCGCGGGGATAAAAATGGCCAGTGTAACGGCGAGCAGATAGCCCCGGAACAAAAGGCATATTTGTCCTGCAAAGCGCAAGGTTAACAAATGTAAGCCCATCCACTCTATCCTTTCCCCGGAGGGGTGTGCTTTGTGGCTAAGGCTCCATCGCGTCAATCGTCTTGGCACACTCTTTGAACCAGCGCTTCATCGGGCGGGTTGTGGCAGCGAGGTCGGCCCATTCCTCGCCGTGATCACACAGGCGAATGGCCAGTGTGCGGTCTACGCCGATTTTGTCGAGCTTCATGGCGTTTTGGGCGTCAACCCAGCCGACTTTTTCAAACCGGCGGTGGATGATGATCAGGCGTTGAACGATGTGAAATGTGGTGAACGGCGCGAGATATTCAAGCTCGGCGGCGAAGGTGTCGGCCCCTAGCAGCGCGCGCAGGATAGCGACCACTTCAGCCGCGCCAAGCGGGAAGAACTCGTCGCCTGCGAGCCACGCGAAATCCTCGACCCCTTGGCGTGCGCCGCAATGCTCCCAATCAAACCAATAGACCTGATCATCATGCCCGATAGAGGCGTTTCCCGGCCTTGCGTCCCATTTCAAAAACCGCTTGCATGGAACATGAAGTAGATTGGTTATGGCGTCAAAATCTATGGCGGGGGCGTTGATTTTATAGCGATCCGAGGCGGCAAGTGCGGAGTTGACGAAACTGGCGACCCACGGCTTTTCGGCCCCAAGTGCTGGCACGATCTGTTCAAGACCGGCGCGCGCGCCAGCTTGATGAATTTGAACGAGGCTTTCAAAAGCGCGGGTTGCGATGTGCAGTTGCGCCTCCGCCTCGGCCTCGGCCTCGGCCAGTTGCGTTGACAGGCGACGTCCGCCCACGTCTTGTTGAAAGAAAACCTGCTCGGTTCCGCCAAGAAATTTCGGCACCGGCGCGCCCTCGTCGCCAAGGCGGCGCAGCACCTCGACCTCTAATCGCATCCGGCCCGAATAGGCGCGTTGGGTGGCGATGATGGTATGGGTGGCGAAATGCACCCGCAGGCTCTCGCGCGATTTACCCCCCGGTGCGGTGATTTTGATGACACTTTGATGAAAAATGCTCTCGCATATCTTGGCGACATTTTGCGGGGT
>CAYPUW010000174.1:0-5137 GCA_964413925.1 uncultured Rhodobacter sp.
TCGATTCCTCGGTCGCGGCGGTGCTGATCCACGAGGCGATCGGCGATCAGCTGACTTGCGTTTTTGTTGACACCGGCCTGATGCGGCAAGGCGAAAGCGACGAAGTCGTCGGCATGTTTCGCGACAATTACAACATCCCGCTGATCCACGCAGACGAGAGCGAGCTGTTTTTAGGTGCGCTTGACGGGCAGTCCGATCCCGAGACCAAGCGCAAAATCATCGGCAAACTGTTCATTGATGTGTTTGAAAAACATGCCAAATCCGTGGGCGGAGCCAAGTTTTTGGCCCAAGGCACACTTTACCCTGACGTGATCGAAAGTGTGAGTTTTTCAGGTGGCCCCTCGGTCACCATCAAGTCGCACCACAATGTGGGCGGCCTGCCCGACCGCATGGATATGACGCTGGTTGAACCGTTACGCGAGCTGTTCAAAGACGAGGTGCGCGCACTTGGTCGCGAGCTTGGCCTGCCTGCAAGCTTCGTTGGGCGTCATCCTTTTCCGGGGCCGGGCTTGGCCATTCGCTGCCCCGGCGAGATCACCCGCCCCAAGCTGGAAATTCTGCGCAAAGCCGACGCGGTCTACATTGATCAGATCCGCAAACACGGGCTTTATGACAAAATCTGGCAGGCGTTTGTGGCTATTTTGCCGGTGCGCACAGTGGGCGTTATGGGCGACGGGCGCACCTATGATTTTGCCTGCGCCTTGCGCGCGGTGACCAGCGTTGACGGGATGACCGCCGATTATTACCCGTTCAGCCACGAATTTCTGGGCGAGACCGCGACCCGGATTATTAACGAAGTTGCCGGAATTAATCGGGTCACTTACGACATCACCTCCAAGCCTCCGGGGACGATTGAGTGGGAATAAAGGTCTCCGGACGACCGCTGACAGCCTGCTTTGTTAATATTTGCGTTTGATCCTTTACCCTTAGATAAGGTAAAGCGCGAGGGTAGCAGGCTTTGGAATTCACGACATGCTTTATAAATCCGCCGATAACTGGACCCATGAGAGCAACAAACGCGCGATGCTTTTTGGCATGTCCGGCCTCGGCAAAACCCATGTCTCCAACATCCTGCGCGAGAGCGGTAACTGGTTTCACTACTCGGTCGATTACCGTATCGGCACGCGCTATATGGGCGAGCATATCGTTGACAATTTCAAGGCCGAAGCCATGCGCAACCCGTTTCTGGCCGAGCTTTTGCGCAGCGATTCCCTTTATATTGCCTCCAATATCACCTTTGATAATCTGTCTCCGCTCTCAACCTATATGGGCAAACCGGGTAATGCGGAACTTGGCGGAATTCGGTTTGACGAATATCAGCGCCGACAGGAATTGCATCGAGAGGCAGAAATCTCGGCCCTTCTGGACGCTCCAAGGTTTTCGTCGCGCGCGCGCAATCTTTACGGCTATGACCATTTTATTTGCGATTCCGGCGGCTCGATCTGCGAGGTCGTAAACCCCGATGATCCCGCCGATCCAGTCCTAACTGCGCTTTCGAAAAACATGCTGTTAATCGGTATCCAAGGCAGTTGTGATCACACCCAAAAACTGGTGGAGCGATTTGCCGCCTCCCCCAAACCAATGTATTTCAACCCGGAGTTTCTGACCTCAATCTGGTCTACTTTCTGTAATAATAACAATATGGTAGAAGACGGCGTTGATCCAGATGAGTTTATGCGTTTTGCCTATCGCCAATGCCTTGACCATCGCACGCCAATTTATCGCTCGATGGCAAAAAACTGGGGGATTAGCGTCAGGGCCGAGGATGTTGAAAAGATAAAAACTGTCGGTGACTTTGATCGGTTGGTGGCGCAGGCCATCGACGAGAACCAACCTTCCTAAGCCCAGAAGCTAAAGATTAGAAAAGACCCAGATGCCGATAAAAATCCCCGAAAACCTACCAGCTTACGACATTTTGCGCCGCGAAGGCGTGTCGGTCATGTCACCAGAGCAGGCTGCGCGCCAGGATATTAGGCCGCTGCAAATCGGGCTCTTGAACCTGATGCCAAAAAAAATCCAGACCGAGACCCAGTTCTCGCGCCTGATCGGAGCCACACCGTTGCAAATCGAGTTGACCCTCATTCGCATGACCGGCCATCGCGCGCGAAACACCTCGCCTGAACACATGGCCTCGTTTTATCAACCGTTCCAAAACGTCAAATCGCGCAAGCTCGACGGGTTGATCATCACCGGCGCGCCGATTGAGCACTTGCCGTTTGAAGAGGTCGATTACTGGGCGGAAATGCAGGAGGTCATGGACTGGACCCAGAGCAATGTACACTCCACTTTCGGGGTTTGCTGGGGCGGGATGGCGATGGTTAATCACTTTCACGGCGTGGATAAACACATGCTGGACCAGAAGGCTTTTGGATGTTTCAGGCATCTAAACCTTGCCCCCTCCTCGCCATTTCTTAACGGGTTTTCCGATGATTTCGTCATTCCGGTCAGCCGTTGGACCGAAATGCGTCAGAGCGAAATCGATACCGCCAAGGGGTTGGTCACGCTGATCAGTTCAGACGAGACCGGCCCGTGTCTGATCGAGGATGCACGCCACCGCTCCCTCTATATTTTCAACCATTTCGAATATGAAAGCGGCACGCTCAAGAGCGAATATGACCGCGATGCGGTGCGTGATCCGGCGACAAAAGTGCCGGTTAACTATTTCGATAACGACGACCCAAGCACTGCTCCTAAAAACCGCTGGCGGAGTCATGCACATCTTCTTTATGGTAACTGGATAAACCAAGTATACGAAACTACTCCATATGATATGACCAAAATCGGGAAGTCCTGACAATGAAATGGCTAATCTCTTTTATCATTTTTCTCGCAATCACAGTACTTTGGATGGTTTACCGCGCTGAGCAAAATGAAATCTCGGCTGAGTCCGCAAGCCCGATCAGCGGGCGGTTCGTCGATGTGGATGGCCGCAAAGTTCATGTTAAGATCGACGGAACCGGCCCGCCAATCATGCTGATTCACGGCGCGAGTGGCAACCTTCGCGACATGACAATGGGGCTGGCTCCCGCCATTTCCGATCGTTTCACAACCATTGCGGTTGATCGACCCGGCCTTGGCTATACCCCACCGATTGGCAACAAAGGGGCGACCCTAAAGCAGCAGGCGGATTTATTTGCAGGCTTGGCGCGCAAGCTTGGCTATAGCAAAATATATGTGCTGGGTCAAAGTTATGGCGGGGCGGTGGCCCTGAAAATGGCGTTGGAATACCCCGATCTGGTGGCCGGATTGGTGCTGATCTCGACCCCGTCAAACGTCTGGGACACCGGCCTGAGTACGTTATACAAGATCAACGCCAACCCGATCACCGGCCCTATTTTACGGCTGTTCGTCGCGGCTTTTCCGCCCCAAAAGCTGGTTGATGATTCATTAGTACAGATATTTTCGCCGCAACCCGTCCCCAAAAACTATGCCAAGATGGTCGGCACGGGCTTAACGCTGCGCCAAACAACACAAAAGTCAAATGCGCTGCAAGTTGCTGCTTTGAAAGAAGAAATCAGGTTGATGGTCCCGCATTATGGCGAGATATCAATGCCTGTCGAAGCAATCCACGGCACCAAGGACATCATTGTCCCCTATGAGATTCATACCAAAAAGCTCGCCAAACAGATCAAGGGGATCGAGGTCACCGTATTGCAAAATGTGGGCCATATGCCCCATCATACAAACCTTAAAGAGGTGGTCGCCGTGATTGACCGTTTGCAGCAACGCGTTGGCCTGAAAACCGGACGGTGAGCAAACGCATCAGAGCGCCAAAGTTGGAGAAATCAATGCCCCTTCCTTTTGACGGCGAGATCTCCCGATTTTACAACGAAGATATCTCGGCGGACATTCGCAAAGCCATCAAAAACGCCCAAAAGGACGATATTCTGACCGAAGACTATCCCTATGCAGACCGCTGGAGCCTTCGGGATTATGAAAAAACACTGGCGTCGTTGCAGATTGAGCTGGTCAAGTTGCAGGCCTGGGCCAAGGATAGCGACACCCGGATCGCGGTGCTGTTTGAGGGCCGTGATGCGGCGGGAAAAGGCGGGACGATCAAGCGGTTTCGCGAATTCATGAACCCGCGCTCAGCGCGTATCGTCGCCCTATCAAAGCCCTCGGACAGAGAGCGCGGAGAGTGGTATTTTCAACGCTATATCAAACACTTACCAGCAGGCGGCGAGATCGTATTCTTTGATCGTTCATGGTATAATCGAGCGGTGATCGAACATGTATTCGGCTTTTGCACAGCTTTGCAGCGAGAACAATTTTTCACTCAGGTTGCCTCGTTTGAGGATATGCTGGTGAATGACGGGATTACTTTGATCAAAATATGGTTAAACGTAGGTAAAACAGAGCAGCTACGCCGGTTTCTCAAACGTGAAAGTGACCCATTAAAACAATGGAAACTTTCGTCGATAGATGTGCAAGGATTGTCAAAGTGGCAGGCCTATTCCGAGGCGATCAGCGAAATGTTTGAGCGCACCCACACCGAGATTGTCCCGTGGACACTCATTCGATCCGACGACAAACGCCGCGCGCGAGTCGCCGCCCTTCAGGCGGTCCTGTTCCAGATAGATTATGCGCGCAAAGACCCCGAAATCGCCCATCTCCCCGACCCCAAAATCTGCGGAGGCACCGACCTCTGGCATGCATAAACGTGGCTATCATCATGGCAATCTGAAGCAGGCATTGGTCGAGGCGACGCTTAAGTTGATAAACGCCAAAGGCCCGCACGGGTTCACCATGGCCGAGGCTGCGAAAGCTGCTGGCGTGTCTCCGGCAGCACCTTATCGCCACTTTTCCGGCAAGGATGATATGATCGCCGAGGCGGCGCGGCAGGGCTTTGAAATCTTCGCCGATCTCATGCAATACGCATATCAGCAAGGGGCGCCATCGGCTCTGGCCTCGTTTGAAGCAACCGGGCGCGCCTATCTGGCCTTCGCGCGCAAACACCCCGGACACTATATCGCGATGTTTGAAAGTGGGTTGCGTATCAATGCCGATCCGGCCCTCGCGCGGGCCTCCAACCGCGCCATGTCGGTGCTATCACAAGCCACCGAAGACCTGCTTGCGCATCTGCCTGCCGACCGCCGACCGCCGGCGACAATGGTCACCCAGCACATCTGGGCCATGA